>JBAWZF010000002.1 GCA_037143175.1 bacterium | reverse complement strand
ACATGGCGTACTGTTTCGTGGTGGGGCGGAGGGACGCATCCGGCAGAAATTCATAGAGGAGAATCTGCTGGAGGCGGTTATTGGTTTGCCAGCGAACCTGTTCTTCGGGACCGGCATTCCCGCCGCCATCCTGCTGTTTAACAAAGGCAAGACCCATGGGGACGTTCTCTTTATTGATGCCTCCCGCGAATATAAGGACGCCAAGAACCAGAATATTCTGACCGATGAGCATCTCGACAAAATCGTCCGCATCTATCGCAAGTTTGAGACGGTCGAGAAATACGCCTATCGCGCTACCCCGCAGGAATTGGCCGACAATGATTTCAACCTCAACATTCCCCGCTACGTGGATACTTTTGAGGAAGAGGAAGAGATTGATCTCGCTGCCGTGAAGAAAGAGATTGCCGGACTGGAGAAGGAGCTTGTCGTCGTGCGAGCCAAAATGGATCGGTATTTGAAGGAGTTGGGACTGTAATTGCCGCGCAAAAGGAGTCTGAATATGTCAAATGACAAAATGACCATGATTAACGTAAAAGGCGCGGCCATTACCATTGTCTCCCAGAACAGGGAGGACTACATTTCCCTGACTGATATTGCCCGATACCGTGATGCGGAACGGACTGATTACATCATTCAAAATTGGTTACGCAATCGCAATACCATTGAGTTTCTTGGAATATGGGAAGGCTTGAACAACCCCGGTTTTAAACCCATCGAATTCGATGGGTTTAAAAAACAGGCAGGGCTCAACAGTTTCATCCTAACCGCAAAGCAATGGATCGCAAAGACGGAGGCCATTGGTCTGGTATCCAAGCCGGGGCGTTACGGGGGCACCTTCGCTCATAAGGACATTGCCTTTGAATTCGCCTCATGGATATCGGTTGAGTTTAAACTCTATCTAATCAAGGAGTTTCAGAGGCTCAAGGAAGACGAAAACCGCCGATTGTCACTGGCTTGGAATCTCAACCGTACACTTGCCAAGCTAAATTACCGCATTCATACCGACGCCATTAAGGCGCACCTCATTCCTACCGCCCTGACTCCTGAACAAATCAGTTTCACGTATGCCAATGAAGCAGACGTATTGAATGTCGCGCTTTTCGGCCAGACGGCCAGGGAGTGGCGGGCGGCCAATCCCTCTCTGGATGGCAATATGCGTGACTATGCGGCTATTGAGCAATTGCTGGTATTGGCCAATATCGAAGGCATGAATGCCGAGTTCATTCACATGGACCTGCCCCAAGGGGAGCGACTCAAACGCCTTAATCAAATCGCCATCCGCCAGATGCAGACTCTTACCGCCCATTCAAACTTAGCCCGCTTGGAGAAAGGCGATAAGTGAAAGAAACGGAAACCATAGAACTCAAGAAAAGTCTGGCTGAGCTTACAGCCGGGCTGGGTTCCATTTCCGCCATTCTCAACAAACATGGCCATGGTGAACTGTGGTTTGGTATTCGCAATGACGGGAAAGCTGTTGGGCTCGAAGTAAACGAAAAGACACTGCGCGATGTGTCGCAGGCCATAGCCGCTCATATCGAGCCCAAAATATACCCCCATGTCACCCTTGAGATAGTTGATGGGTGTCACTGCATCAAAGTAGCGTTTGACGGACATGAAGCGCCGTATCATTCCCATGGCCGTGCCTATATGCGCGTGGCAGATGAAGACCGGCAATTGAGTGTCAAAGCGCTGGAAAAACTGATTCTGGCGAAAAACAGTGAACTACTGCGTTGGGATAATAGAATTTGTGGACTGAGTGTTGCGGATCTTGACGTTGAAAAGTTGAAGCGGTTTGTTGATCGAGCCGGGCTTAGTTGGGATACGCCGGCTAATGCGGTCGAAAAGCTTGGTCTGCTCAAAGCCGGGAAGCTGCTGAACGCAGCAGCCCTGTTTTTTGCCAAGTCGGCCCCGATGGAGCTACGCTGTGCGGTGTTTGGAACGACCGATAGTGCGATGATTATTGACCGCCACGATATCCAGGGCGACATTTTGGAATTGATCGAAGAGGCGCAACGGTTTGTGCTTAAAAATATTCACATCGGGATGCGGCTCAATGGGTTGTATCGGGTAGACGTGCCGGAGGTATCAGTAGATGCTTTGCGCGAAGCTATCATCAATGCTTTTTGCCATCGTGATTACTGCGACCCGGATTACGTGCAGGTGGCGATCTTCAAGGATCGCGTCGAAATCCGGAATCCTGGAACTTTATATGGTTGCCTGACGCTGGATGACTTGCGCAAAGGGCATGTTTCGCAGCGACGCAATCCCTTGATTGCCGATTTGTTTCGTCGTATCGAAATGGTGGAGGCTTGGGGGCGCGGCATGCCATTGATACTCAAGAATGCTCCCGATGTTGTTTTTCGCGAAATCGGGAGTCTGTTTATCGTTTCATTCAACCGGCCATCCTCAATCGAAGCTCTGAAAATAGTTGAGGTGTCAGGTTCCCGAAAGAAAGTTCCTAAAAGAAAGTTCCTAAAGGAAAGTTCCGGTAAGACCGCCGAGAGAATACTGGCTCTCATGGCGGTGAACCCGGCAGTCACCACGGAGCAGATTGGTGAAGAACTTGGCATTAGCGGGCGTGCCGTTCGAAAGCAAATCGCCACTTTGAGAGATGCGAAGCAGCTTCTTCGTACTGGCGGACGCAAACTGGGCCATTGGGAGGTGCTGAAATGAGCGACTACGACGACATGTTTGAATCCATCAGAGGCTTGGCAGAGCAACTCCAGGCTTTGAATCAGCAAGCCGTGTTGGCGTACACTTCAATCGTAGATGACATCCTGCGATCCAGCAGTCGCGATACCAATCACATCGAACACACCCTCGACGGCCTGCTCTCCTTCTGCTGTTATGAACCAGCCCTCCAACTCTACAAAAAACTCTGCCGCCACTACTTCTTCATAAATCCTGTTGCCACGGCGGAATACATCAACGCCTACAGAGAAATGTGGGATTCGGAGGAAAAGGATGAGCAGCCGAAGCCCGTGAAGAAGCGTGCCCGGAAAGCTGTTGCGAAGGTGAAGCAGTTGAAAGGGAAGATAGTGAGCGGGAAGAAGGGTGGGGTATGAAGCCTAAAACGAATTGGCAGATCAATTTGCTCGGAGAATGGGCCAATATCGAAAGGGGGCGTTTTTCTCATCGTCCGCGCAATGATCCAAGTTTTTTTGGTGGCGATATTCCGTTCATGCAAACTGGCGATGTGAGTGGGGCTCAATTTGGAACGATTCACCATTACTCTCAAACGCTCAACGCAAGAGGGTTGGCGGTAAGTAAGTTATTTCCTAACCTCAAGTTCCCAGCCTTCGCGACCATAGAAGTAACCATACCCGTCGATATCAAGAAACAGCAGAGGATTGCGGACATACTTGATACTTGTGATCAAGAACTTCTCCTTTTGGGAGCTAAGCGGGATGCCCTTGACCAGCAGAAGCGCGGGCTGATGCAAAAATTGCTAACCGGCGCTATTCGCGTCAGAACGGAAAAACATGGCTGACCAAACCAACATACCTACAAACGAACAGTTCTTGCGCGAAGCTTTTGCTACTGAGCAGCAATGCTTGGTCACCAAACTCCAATCCTCTGCGCGTATCATTCATGCCGGTGATCGCGGTGAAGTAAATGAGCAACATTTTATTGATTTCTTGCGAAAGTACCTGCCGAATCGGTACACGGTGGAGAAAGCCATTGTCTTAGACTCGCTCGGTAGTGTAAGCCATTCAATTGATGTTGTGGTATTTGACCGTCAATACACTCCCACATTGCTTGATAATGACAAGCACCGGTATGTCCCTGCTGAAGCCGTCTACGCTATTTTCGAATGTAAGCCGAAGATTGATAAAGGTTATCTGGAGTACGCTGCCGAAAAGGCTGCGTCTGTGCGAAAACTAAAACGCACGTCAGTAGAGATTCACCATGCCGGAGGGGTTTATCCGGCCAAGAAACACTTCGACATTGTGGCGGGCATATTGGCCATTGAAGTGGACTGGAAGGAAGGCTTTAGTGATGCTTTCCGAACGGTACATGCGGGGCTCACTGGGGATAGTGAGATTGATTGCGGCTTTGCTGCGACTGGTGCTTCATTTGATATATTTGCGGGGGCGGGGGCATATACATACGGTCCATCCAACAACGCCCTTGCTTTCTTCGCCTTTCGCTTATTGTGGAAATTGCAATCTCTGGCCACTGTACCAGCTGTTGACTGGATGGCTTATGCCGAAAAACTTAGCCAAAATAATGGAGGTGTCTGACTATGTACGATTACTCAGAACGAATTGAGAGTTTTCGCGATCAAAAAGTGCGACTTAGTGTAGATTTTAGGGAGAAATTGTTATCCCACCGAAAAGCCAATCGCGACCGCTTAATCGCTAGGCTCCCAAATGAAATACCCGGAGTCACTATTGGTGTATCAAGCTTCCAACCTCAAGGCTCCGTTGCTATGCAAACGGTCATCCAAACTAGGTTTGTGAATGATGAGTATGACATCGATGACGGAGTGGTGTTGTGGAAGCACCAGCTGGTGAATAAGGATGGTGAAGAACTTACTGCGGCTCAAGCCAAAGACAAAGTTAGGGAAGCCCTCAAGGATGACCGGTTCAACCGGCAGCCTCGAAATTGCACCAACTGCGTTAGGGTTTTCTATGCAGATACAGATGAGGAGAAACACCATGTGGACTTTCCTGTTTACCGAAAGTGGCTGGAGTCAAATGGCGATATTATGCGCGAGTTGGCAAGCGAAAAGTCATGGGAAAAGTCAGATCCAACTCAAGTCAATGTATGGTTTGATGCCACAGTCGAGGGGCGAAACGCGATTGTAGACGGGTGGGGTACTCAGTTCCGTCAGCTTGTTCAACTGTTGAAGCGATTTTGTCGTAGTCGGCCGGATACAGATTGGGACATGCCAAACGGAATGAAATTGACCATGCTGGTCAGTGAATGCCAGCCTAACTACCATCAACGTATTGATGTCGCGTTCAGGGAATTGTTGACTAATCTTAAGATTCGACTCCTAGGCTCAAAACGTATTTGTAACCTGGCGCATCCGGATAAGCCGGCCATCACAAAAACCGAGGCAGATAGTAACGTTGTTGCATTGCTAGTTCATGTACAGGAAGCGCTAGCTGAGTTGAGTGAACTGGATAAAACTGAAAATAACAATGCAGATTCTGCCAGGACGAGGTGGGACTGGGTCTTCAAGAGCGACGGATTCTTCAAGGAATTTGATGACAAGCGCAAGGATGAGGAGAAGAAGAAGGCTCTGCTTGAAAAGGCTGCGTTAGTGGGAAATGGCGTTCGGACATCATCGGCAGGGGTGTTGGGTGCAATCGGTGTAGTAAATGTAGCGCACAAATTCTATGGATCGAGCAATCATTAAAAAACGTGATCGTGCAGCCGAGTACCGCAATTTTGTCCTTCAAAAGACATTTATGGAGAAACGGTTTCCAGGGTTCCGGTGTGCGCTTCACAACAACTTGCTTGAATGTGAAGGTGAGATTACACCTTCAGAGCATTGCGCTACTTATACAGTCAAAGTAAGTTATAAAAATGGTGGAATACCGGAAGTTCGTATTCGGAGACCACAAATTCCTCGGGGAAGCTGGGGGCATATACACATCTATCGAGAAGGCACGCTATGCCTCTACGATCATCGAGAACAACCTTGGCGATGGAGCGACAATCTACATGATAAAATCATACCATGGACGGCCGAATGGCTGGTGTTCTATGAGCTTTTCCTAATGTGCGGGAAATGGCTGGGGCCGGAAGCCCCTCATAAAAATGATGCAAAAGTTCCGCAACGGCCAATAAAAAACTGATAGGTGAATATGAATAACCCTTCCTTCCAGGAATCCCACATCAGTCAAATCCCAGCCGTGCGGCTGCTGCAGCAACTCGGATACGCGTACCTGAGTCCGGAGGAGGTGTATGCCGAGCGGCGCGCCAAGCTCCGCTATGTCTTGCTGGAGTTTGTGCTTAGCAGGCAGTTAAAGCGGCTCAATTCAATTTCTTTCAAGGGGCAAACGGTGCCGTTCTCGGATGAGAATATTGCCAAGGCCATTGAAGCGTTGCGGGAGGTTCCGTTCGATGGGTTGGTCCGGACGAGTGAGAAGGTTTATGATCTGCTGACTCTTGGCAAGAGTCTGGATCAGACCATTGATGGGGTGACCAAGGGTTTTACACTTCGCTTTATTGACTGGGCTAATCCCCGTAACAATACCTTCCATGTCACCTCGGAGTTTGAAGTGGAGCGCACCGGCAGCAAGGAAACCCGGCGGCCTGACATTGTCTGTTTCGTGAACGGCATCCCTTTTGTGGCAATCGAATGCAAACGTCCGGAAGAGAAGCATTCACTGGAGCAGGCCATCAAGCAGTCAATTCGGAATTGGCAGAATGACGAGATCCCTCATCTCTTCCTCTATACCCAGCTTGTTCTGGCCCTGAATAAGAATGAAGGCAGTTATGGCACGACCGGCACGCCGATCAAGTTCTGGGCGAAGTGGCGCGAGATGCGCGATGTGGATGCGGAGGTGCGTGCTGCCATCAATGGGCCGGTGCGGCGCGAGGAGCATGACAAACTGTTCAAGGGTGCGTTTGCCTATGCCAAGCAGGCATTTGAGGAAATGGCGATCCAGGCTCGGGAGCCGACCGAACAGGACCGGTTGATTTGGGCGCTATGCCGTCCTGAGCGACTCATTGAACTGGCGCGGCAGTTTATGCTCTATGATGAGGGCGGAGCGGTGAAGAAGGTCGCTAGGTATCAGCAATATTTCGCCATCCGTAAGACCTTGGAGAGGGTACAGCAGCGCGATACTGAGGGACGCCGCAAAGGTGGCGTAATCTGGCAAACCCAAGGCTCGGGCAAGTCACTGGTGATGGTGCTGTTGGGCAAGGCCTTGGCTTTGGATGATCAGATCAAGAATCCCCGGATCGTGATCGTTACGGACCGTGTCGATCTCGATGAGCAGATTTGGAAGACCTTCCATCAGTGCGGCAAGGAGCCGCGCATGGCCAAGACTGGGAAAAACCTGCAAGAGTTGTTGAAGAATGAGCGTGTGGCCGTGATCACCACCGTGATTGATAAGTTCCGGGCGGCCGCCAATGTTGCCGATAACTTCAAGAATGAGGATGACGACATCTTCGTCCTCGTGGATGAAAGCCATCGCAGCCAATATGGGGAGGCCAACATCCGCATGCGTAAAGCCTTGCCAAAGGCCTGTTTTATCGGCTTCACCGGAACGCCGCTGATGAAGAAGGAGAAAAACACGGCGCTGAAATTTGGCGGCTTCATCGAACCGGCGTACACCATTCGCGATGCCGTGGCCGATGCGGCGGTAGTTCCGCTCCTCTATGAAGGCCGCCACATCATGCAGAATGTGAATAAGAAGGCCGTGGATGCCATGTTCGAGGCTATGTGCAAGGGCCTGACACCGGCGCAGAAGACCGACTTGAAGCGGAAATTCGCATCGCGCGATGAACTTAACCGATTGGAAAGCCGGCTGTACCTGATCGCGTGGGATGTTTCACAGCACTTTTCGACACAATGGGCAGGCACGGGTTTCAAGGGGCAGTTGACCGCTTCCGGTAAGAAGGAGGCTCTGATCCTGAAACGGTTCTTCGACGAATTCGGAAAGGTAACCAGTGAGGTGGTCATTTCCGGTCCCCAGGAGATCGAAGGCGATGACGGGGTCATGGTGATTAAAGAAGAGAGCGTCGAGCGATTCTGGAAAGCAATGATGGAGAAGTATGGTTCCGAAAAGGAATATAACCGCCAGATTATCAACTCGTTTAAGAAGTCTGAGACGCCTGAGCTCGTCATCGTGGTAGATAAACTGCTGACCGGTTTCGATGCGCCCCGTAATGTGGTGCTGTATATTGCGCGAAGTCTGAAGGAGCATACACTTCTCCAGGCCATTGCCCGCGTGAATCGGCTGCACACCGGCAAGGACTTCGGCTATATCATCGACTACTACGGGGTTGTCACGCAATTGCATGACGCGCTGGAGCTTTACAGCGACTTGGACGGCAAGTTCGATGAGGAAGATCTGGAAGGGACGCTGACCGATCTGACGGAGGCGCTCAAGGCATTGCCTAAACTGCATGACGCGCTCTGGGACTTGTTCCGGGAAGTAACCAACAAGAAGGATGAGGAGGCCTTTGAGCTGTCGCTGGAGAAGCCTGAGCGGCGGGAGGATTACTACACCAAGCTATCCAAGTTCTGCCGTGTATTGCGAATGGGGCTTTCCAGTATCCAGTGGGTAATTGCCACGCCGGACGATAAGGTCGAGCGTTACAAGAAGGATGCGATGTTTTTTCAGAAGCTGCGTGCCTCCGTGAAGATTCGGTATGCCGAGGAGATTGATTACCGGGACTATGAGGCGCAAATCCAGAAGATGCTGGCGACCTATGTTCAGGCGGATGAGGTCATTCAGGTGGTGGACCCTGTAAATATCTTCGAACGCCAGGCATTCGAAAAGGAAGTCGATAAGGCGCGATCCCCGAGGGCCAAGGCCGACATCATCGCCAATCGGACGAAAAAGACGATCACCGAAAAGATGGAGGAAGATCCGTTCTTCTATCGGAAATTCTCCCTGCTGCTGGAGCAGACGATTGCCGAGTACAAGCAGCAGCGTATCACGGATGCCCAATACCTGGCCAAGGTGAAGGAGATCATGGAGCGTGTGCGGGATCGCCGGAAGTCGGATATGCCGGCCTCCCTCGATGGCAATGACTTTGCCCAGGCGCTCTATGGAGCGGTTTCGGAAAAAATGACTCCTGGCGTGAGGGAGGGGTCTCCTTCATACGGGTCTGCGGCGGTTGCACGGGATGCCGCGATTGATCAGATTCGTGCGGAGATGAGCTTGAAACTGGAGGCCATCATTCGGGCAGAGGCGGTGGTTCGGTGGCGGGATAACTCGGACGCCCAGAACCGTATGCGGAACCAGATGGATGATTTTCTGTTTGAACTCCAGAAATTGAAGGGAATCACTCTTTCCCTGGAGCAGATGGATGCGCTGATTGAGTCCTGCCTTCAGATTGCCCGAAACCGTCCGGACGATGTGTAAATGCAAAAGATCTCCACGGTCATTGGGCAGTGTTTCTTGAAGCGAACTAAGCGGCATACGTTGGCGATCAGTGTGCTACCGAATGGCGCTGTGGAGGTGGTTGCTCCTTTGGGCGCCGGAGTTCCCGAGATACAGGACAAGATTCGGAAACGGTCTTTATGGATCATGCGGCAGCGCCGTCATTTTCTGGCCCTGCGTGTGGAGCGACCGGCACGGCGGTATTGCACCGGGGCGACCCATCGTTATCTGGGGCGGCAATACCGCCTGAAAATCTCTCTGGCAGCCAAGCCGGATGTAAAGTTGCGGGGGGGCTACCTGCATATCAGTTTACCATCCAATACCAGCATCGCGGTGTCCGTCTTACTTTCCGGCTGGATGAGGGTGAAGGCCAAGGAGCAATTTGAGCGACGCCTTCTGAAATGGCGAGCCTGGTGCGTCACGCGTGGATTGCCGGAACCCAAGTTGCATTTGCTCGACATGCCTAAACGGTGGGGGAGTACTCATTCTGACGGACGCATGTATCTGAATCCGGAATTGGTTCGCGCCCCGGTGCCGTGCATTGACTATGTGATCGTGCATGAGGTTTGCCATATCAAGCATCCTCGTCACGACAAAGAGTTCTATGCTGAGTTGGAAAAACTTAGCCCAGGGTGGCGAGCGATAAAGCAACGCTTAGAGACGTCAGAGTTGTGATCCAGAGGATGCGGTGAAATTTATCTCAAGCCCGCTATTAGGGCTTGAGATAAATTTGTGTCGTTTCGAAATGCTCCATCAAATACCGTCCGTTTTATCCTGAGAATCAGTCATTGCGGGGGTTGGAACATCCGCTTCAGTTGCTATTTCCTCGGTGTCTGGAATCGATTCTCCGCCTTCTTCCATTGTCACCGGATTTGGGTTACCAATGGGGGCCGGTTCCTCGATGACCACGGGTGGCGGAGTCGGTACCACAGGTATTGGTTCGGGGTGGGGCGGTTCCGGTGGGGGAATTTTCACTATGGGTGGAGCCGCCACCGGATCTGGCGCGATGATGGGGGGCGGGTCTGGCGTAGGGATCGGTGTCGCTACCGGTGTTTCTGTAAAGATCGGTTTAGGTGTCGGGGGCGGTTCATCCACTACGGCCGGTTCCGATGCTGGCGTTACGGGTGGCGGTTCGGACACTGGGGTGGGCGTCGGTTCGGGCTCCGGTATCGGTGTTGCGACCACCGGTTCCGGTGTTGGCGATTCTTCAACAATGACTGGCTCCGGCGGCGGTGCCGTTGGAGGCGCCTCAGGCGTATCTGGTTGCGACATTGGTATTGGGTCGAGAGGCGTTTCAGGTGACTGAATTTCCTCTATGGGTGGATTCACCACCGGCTCCGGCATGATGACCGGAACCGATACAGGTTCGGGTTCATGCGTTGGGATCTCGGCGACTTCTTCCATTGGTAGTGAGGTTGGTGATGTTACCTCGATCGCTGGTTCCGGTGTTGGAGCTTCTTCAATGACTGGCTCTGGCGATGAAAAAGGCTCGAAGTCCGTGATGGGTTCTGGAGCCGGTGTTGAAGATTCAGTTGCAGTTGTCTCTGGTGTTGAAGCCGGTGTGACCGGTGGGGTTTCTGCGGTTACCGGTTCTGGGATTACTGCTGCGGGTTCCTGTGATTGCGGCGTTTCTATGGGCGTTGGGTCTGGAGTGATGGTTGGCGCTTGGGGCCGTGTTTCGACAATGATCGGTGGCGGTTTTGAAGGCGGTGGGGCCGGAACCACGATGGATATGACTGGTTTAGCAGCCTGTTGAAAAATCATCGGCTCAGCCGGAGGCTTCGCCCTACCTTGGAAAATCTCTTGTATTTGGGTAGGGCGAGGCGTCCCTGCCGAGCCGTCTTGGCGAAATTGGTTGCTAGGTTGTGAGGACGATGCCGGTGCTGGAGCCGCAGGCGAACTTGGCCATATGGGCTCAGAGAATATCGCTTTGGATTCGTTGTTCTCGCTGCCCCCTGGTAACTGCCCGCTGCTCACTGCTCTTAGCATCGCCTTCGCTGCGTCTTGCCACAACACGATCACGGGACAGACCCTTCGACTGAGCTCAGGGCAAGCTGTCGCCACGGCCGTTGTTACGACCGCATAGACGCTGGGGCAGGCCAGTATGCCGGCGGGATCTTCGTGGAGTAACTGGCTAATTCGCGCCCGGACCGACGTTGGGTCGGCCGGAGTGACGATGATATTCAGGTGATACCCAGCCGCCGTGAGGTCCTGCTCCAATCCAGGAATCAGCGCCAGGGTGTTAGTCTGAGTGGTGACGGAAAGAACGAGACCGATCTGCTGTGCGATCGGATCCTTCGCTGCAATCTGAGATCTCCCATTTGAGATTCCATCAGGCTGTGCCGCAGCATGCGGCACAGCCTGATGGAGTGCGAAGCGGCGGGTGATCGGGTCGGGCTGATAGCCCAATTGACGGATGGCGGCGGAGACGCGGGCCTGAGTCGCAGGGGTAATTCCGCGTTGCGCGGCCTTCCCGTTGATGACCAGAGAGACCGTCGTTTCCGAGAGTCCGACAGCCTTGGCGACGTCTTTTAAAGTGACTTGTGAATTCATCTCAAGCCCTATAGCAGGGCTTGAGATGAATTGGAAGTGTTGTTTGAAAAAACAAACACCTCCATTGGTGACAATGGAGGTGTTTGCTCAGTCGTTGACTAAGTGGATCAACCGTACAACGGGCCGAAGTTCTGGCAGGCGCGGTAGTCTGCGCCTTGAGCATCCTGCTCGCCAAACAGACCCCACGTGCTGGGACGGAAAATGTTTTCGTCCTCAACATTGTGCATCGCCACGGGAATACGCAGCAACGAAGCCAGGGAGATCAGGTCGGCCCCGATGTGCCCGTAGCTGATCGCACCATGATTCGCGCTCCAGTTGTTCATGACGCTATAGACATCCTTGAAGGCGCCCTTGCCTGTAAGCCGCGGGGCAAACCAGGTTGTCGGCCAGGTCTGATTTGTTCGCTCATTCAGCGTCTTGTGAACCTTGGCGGGAATGTCCGCCGACCAGCCTTCGGCGATCTGAAGGATCGGACCCAGACCCTTGACCAGGCTGACCCGCATCATGGTCATGGGCATGCCGCCACGTGACAGATAGCAGGATGAGAAACCGCCGCCGCGGAAGTACTCGTGCACAGCAGACGGCCAGGTGGTCGCCTTCAGGCACTTGGCCGCTTCAGCCTCGGTGATATCCCAGAAAGGTTTCATTGCCGGTTTGCCCTTGATGGACTGTTCGCCAGTTCCGTCCAGGGAGGCGGCGCCGGAGTTGATCAGGTGAATCAAACCATTCGCCGCCAAGCCGGTCAGTTTCTGTCCTGTCACACGCTTAACCGCTTCGGGGCTCCAGAAGGTTCGCACATCGGCAAAGATCTGGGCGGTATTGGTTAGCAGATAACCGAACAGCATGGCCGTACCGTTCAAGCTGTCATTTTCCGTCGCGAATACCTTGGGCGCCCGGATGCCATTCCAGTCGAAGGAGGAGGTTAGCATGGCCTCCATGAAGTCGCCGTTAGGGAAGTGGTCGGTCCACTGGCGCTGGCCTTGGAAACCGCCGGCTATGGCATTGTGTCCTAGCGCTTCCTCGCCAAATCCGAGCTCTGCCAAACGGGGGTTACCCTCCATCAGGTCACGGGCAATCATGGTCATCTTGACGACAGTCTGCCAGTCGCGATCCTTGCCCTTGGCATCACGAGGTGAGCTGTTGATGTCCTTGCCCTCTTTGCAGTTCTTACGGGTCCAGGCATAGGCCTTCTCGAACTCTTTCGGATCAAAGATGTTCTCGTCGATGCGGCGTGTGAATTCAGACATGTCGATGCTCTCGACGCGCATACCGAGGTAGCTTTCAAAGAAGGGCTGATCGACAATCGAGCCGGCGATACCCATTGAGACGCCGCCCATGGAGAGATAAGACTTACCGCGCATGGTGGAGACGGCGAGTCCGGCCTTGGCGAAGCGCAACAACTTCTCCTGCACGTCCGCGGGAATCGTGGTGTCGCCCTTGTCCTGTACGTCACGGCCATAGATTCCGAAGGCTGGGAGCCCCTTCTGGTTGTGTCCTGCCAGACAGGCGGCCAGATAGACTGCGCCCGGACGTTCAGTGCCGTTGAAACCCCAGACCGCCTTGGGCATGGTTGGATCCATATCCATGGTCTCGCTGCCGTAGCACCAGCAAGGGGTTACTGTCAGCGAAACGCCCACGCCTTCACGACGGAATTTATCGGCACAGGCGGCCGCCTCCGTCACCCCGCCAATACAGGAGTCGGCGATGACGCATTCCACAGGCTTGCCATTGGGATATTTGAGATTGGAGGAGAGAAACTTGGAGGCCGTCAAGGCCATGGCCATGACTTGCTTTTCGAGCGACTCCCGCACGCCTCTGCGACGGCCGTCAATTGTGGGACGAATACCTATTTTGGGAAAACCACCGATCCATGTTGTCATTTTTAGTTGCTCCTTTAGTGAACGTTTCGGGGATCATATCACGCGTTTGTTTGCTACCAATGGCTGCGTTTGACGCGTGAATGTCATTTATTGACTTTTATTTCACAGTAAAATGTCATAATTATAATGCTAAATTTTTGGCGATGAAAGCTGAGCCCACATATTTTAGTGATCAGGTATCCTCCGCGCAGCGGTTTTATCTGCGACTGAATCCCTCTGACCCGGCGCCGTTGACGGTTATTAGCGGTGGGGTTGAGCAATGCCGGCCGGAATACACAATTCATCGCGCAGGCTTTCCACATCCGATTATTGAGTTCGTTGCGCGGGGGGCGGGACAACTCAAGATGCGTGATCGAACCTATCCGCTTACAACAGGGACGGTATTCATCTATAGTCGTGGCATAGAGCACCACATCACCTGCGATCCTGAGCAGCCCCTAAAAAAATATTTCGTTGTTCTGAGTGGTAAGGCAGGGCGCGATCTCATGCATGAATGTCAGCTGACCCCAGGGATGGTGGTGCGAGTGGGGCACCCTGAGCAGGTTCAGCAGATTTTTGAGGATTTGATCCGGCATGGTCGGGACGATCATCCCGACCGTCCGCGCATGTGCGCCGTAGTGGCGCAATATCTGATCATCAAGATCGGGGATCTTGCCACACCTTGTGGCGCGGCTTCCACCTCGCGCGCTTTCGCCACCTATCAGCGGTGTCGGCAGTATATCGGGGATCATTACCTCTCCATCAGGAACTTAAATGAAGTCGCGGAGGCCTGCCATGTTGACCCCGCATACTTATGTCGCCTGTTCCAGCGTTTCGGCCGTGAACGCCCCAGTCGCTACCTGCTGCACCTGCGACTAAATCGGGCGGCGGAATTGATTCAGAATTCAGGACTGATGATCAAGGAAGTGTCAGATAAACTGGGTTTCAGCGATCCCTATAATTTTTCCAGAGCCTTTCGCCGTGCCTTTGGGGTGCCGCCGGGCCATCTCCGTGCCCCTTAACGATTTGCTCAAGGTAGAATGGTCAGGCGGGCGGGAAGATCTATGGCATTCTTTTTATTCGGTAACAGGGAGGTTGCCGTTACCCTGTTCCCGGTTTGCCGGTCAAGCAGTCCGATCCATATTTGATAGTCACCGGGGGTGGCGCTTTGGGGAATGGTCACATTCCGGGATTCGACAAGGATTTCTGGGAAAGGCTGATAGCGGATGGTTTCAAGCGGAGCTTCCGCTAACAACACATGGTCATCCTGAAACAGACTGCCTTTCTTTTTGAAATGGACGAATACAGCCCATGTTTCCGGAGTCACATTGGACTGGCATTTCCAATAGTAACGGATCGGGAGGGTCTGTCCCCGCTGCGCCAAGTCACCCACGGTTACGCCCAACAGTTCAACGCCATTGCGAAACGTCGCAGCCGCAGGCATGGCTGGTTGCGTCGTGACTTTCAATACAGCATCATTCGTGTTGGCTTCCGAAACGAGGCCTTCGGCTGTTAATGCTGATACCAATGCCTGCCGGGCTGGGTAATGCGGTGGATAGGTTTGTACTGCCTGCCGGAGCGCGCTGAGGCGAGCTTGGTGGTTGGTGCTGGTCGTCCCCCTGATGGCTGACTCATAAAGAAGCTGGGATTTTTCTTTGGAGTAATTGGCACTGAAACATCCGTGCTCCGTCCAAAATACACGCGAATACATCGATCCGGCATGTGATTGTTGGTCTGCCTCGACCGCCAGGAGCGTGATTGAGCCCAACTGGATTTCCCGCCATGTCAACTCTGCCGCCCTAAGCACCTCACGGCTTCTTGGCACATCCCGCGAATCCATGAATAAGCCGGTATTTACGGGGAAACCCAAAGGGAAGGGATCTCGCGAATCGGCTCCGGCCATCTCATGGATGGAGCGGGTGAATAATGAAGGGAGCAGCGTCGACAGGGTATTGGACGTTGCTGCCGAAATGCGTTCTGTCAGCCAGCGTGGCGCATAGAAGCGTTTCAGCCCTTCCTTCTGAAGTGCTGTTACGCCCCGGGTCACTAGTGTGGCTGGAGTGTTGGTACTAGCCCAGCCTTCACCAACGGTTCCTCGTGCCATGCTGTCGGATTCCATAAAGAGTGTCTCGCCGAGTTTAATGAAATCCTCTCCTTCCATTGGCCCGAACAGCGTCAGTCGAATCTCGCTGATCCCGCCTTCTGGTGAGTCAAACCGGAATTCCTGGAAATACTGGACGCCATCGATCATGACATAGGGGCCGGACCAGAAATAGGAGGTGACTCCCAGGGGGGGCATCAAGGACTGCCAGGGTGAATCTTTGTCCTGCCGCCCCTCGATGGAGACACGCCAGGGATAGGAGTTATTCAAACTGAACAGGCGGACCCCGCATAGTCGAGTGGGACGTCCAAAAGCAAATGTGAGACTTCCGGTGGATCCAGACTTGAGCAAGGTGGACCAAGAGGAATCCATAACGGAGTCTATCAGAACTTTCCCGCAATCCTTTCCCTGATGATCCCGAACGGTGGAAATAGTGTCGGGTTCAACATAGTGCCATTTATTGGAAGGAGGGATGAGGCCATAATCCACCAGCATATTACCCACGACCGTTTGGCGATCTGCGCTTTTTGTGGCCAGCAGGAAGGCGCCCAGATTTCCGTAGCCGTTCAAGTAGGCGCGCCGTTCAGCCAATTCCACCCGCCGGGCATACGGGGCATAGCGCTCCAGGGGATAGGTTGCGACGCAGAGTTGTTCACGCGAGGCAAAGTTCAGCCAGTGCGTGGTGTAATGATCACCGACAAAATTTCCGTCGCAAAAAGGGGCTACCTCTTTTTGGAGCTGGGCCGCCATCTCCCAGCGCGCGCGATCAGCTGGTACGCCATCAAACATTTTAGGGAGTAACAGGATGTTGGGAGGGATGAGCAGGATAAAAGCCGCCCAGCCCCAGGGAAGCCGGAAACGCTCGAGAAGCCAGTTGCAGGCCACCGCCAGCATCACTGCCACGGCGGGAAAGAGAGGGAGAAGATAGCGGGTGGTATTCACACGCGAGAAGCCGGAGGTGCTGTAGACGGCTATCATAAAAACCGCCAGAAGTAAGGCGCCCAGGCGGAAGAAAAAGCGGTCGTCCTGAGCTGCCCGGATTCTCTCCCGGATTAACAAAGCTATAAAACAGGTCATCAGACCCAGGAGAACAATGAGTCGGGGGGCGCCGCGCCAGGAGGCGAGTGGATCCATTTCAAGAAGTCTCAGGAACATATGCCCGAAACTGACAATGCCCTGCGAGAAGGGTACTTTGGCCATTCCGCCGCCGAAATCGAGGGACCCCCATTGGTTCGCAATGTTCCAGAGCCACCACGGGAGGCTTCCGAGCAAAGTCCCGATGAGGGCGGGAATCAAGCCGACTTTAACCATTCGCCAGCGGAACCCGGTTAAGAGGATTACCCCTGCCGCCATAAGGAACACAACCACCAGTTGCGTTACCCACCAGGCGACCCCTGCCGCAAGGCCCATCCAGAAGTAGGTGCGCCATGAGACAGGCACCCCCCGGCTTTCACGGGAGGCAATCCGGCAGGCCAACCAAAGCGCCAGAAGCCCACCCACCATGACGTTCATGTACCCCCCGCGCGGGGCAACGGAATTATGCAGAAGCGTATCCGAGCCGACCAAACAGTAGAGCATGGCCATCAGTCCTGCACGCCGGCTTCCGGCCTCCCTTCCGAAGAGATACAACAACGGGAGAAGTAGTGTCCCGATCAGGGCGGGACTAAGATTGACTATAAAGGCGGAGACCTCAATGTTTAGGAGTTTGGCCAACAAGGCTGCCAGCCCTGGCTCGAGACTGCCCATATAGGCCACCCCGTAGGCGAAAACCGGGTAATCGGTACCTTCGGCCATATGCTTGGCCATCAGTCCAATGACGCTGAAGTCTCCATTACAGGCGGGATACCGCATGGCCCAGGCCATGCAAAGCCTTATCACTAACCCAATCACTGTGATCAACGTCACGCCTAATGGCCAGCGCCAGTTCCAGAGTTTTGCCCGTAACCCTGGATTCATGGTGTCATGTCCGCCAACAACAACTCACCCTTTGAAAGGGTTTTCTTGCGGCGTTGTTGCACCAGCAATTTCTGTAACTGGTCAAGTAGGAGATGTTCTTCTTCATCCTTCTCCTCGAGTCCCTCAACAAGATCCCTCATTTCAACCTCCAGTCGCTCAATCGGCATGCCGGGTGGTAATACCAATAAATAGCGTGCTGGTGCGATTTCAACCAAGCGGAGCCACTCAATCCTGCTTAGAGATCGGTTTGAATTCACCACAATGAGTGCCTTCCCGTTAAGGACTTCAATCAATTCGACAGGAGTTTTATTTGTATTTTGCGCTCCGATGGCCTCTTCGACGCATTTTACAAGTGCCCGCGCCCGATCGGGGCTTACCCGCTCCAGTGACTGCAGGATTCGTTCAGGCAAAGTTACTGTAATGGGACGACAAACTTCTTTGAACTTAGGTGGTCGTCCGCCGATGGCTTTGTCTATTTGTGTTGAAGTCATGGTGCTTCCTGCTTAATAATTAAACGTTTTTAAGGTTTTAACGTAAAAACCTACATAGGGAAAGAAAAAAGTATGAAGGAAGAAATTATCAAAACCGCGATTGTGCTTGGTGCCGGCCCTGCGGGGCTGGCGGCGGCGTTTGAACTGGCGCAGAATAACCATCGGGTTATTGTATTTGAACGGGACGATATTGTTGGTGGCATTTCCCGAACGACCGAACATCATGGCTACCGATTTGATATGGGTGGGCACCGTTTTTTTACCAAGAACCGTGAGGTGGAAGCCTGGTGGCATGCCGCGCTGAAATCGGATTTTCAACGAACCCCCAGATTGTCGCGAATCTACTATAACCGCCGGTTTTTCAAGTATCCGATAGCCATTAAGGATGCTCTTAAAAATGCCGGGATTGGCCCTTCTGCACTCTGGTTTCTCAGCTTCCTGCGGTACAAAATCAAGCCAATCCGTCCTGAAAAAAGCTTTGCCGACTGGGTGACCAACCGGTTTGGCAAGCGGTTATTTGAAACCTTTTTCAAGTCCTATACCGAAAAAGTCTGGGGCATTCCCACTACCGAGTTGTCGGCCGAATGGGCGGTACAGCGCATTAAGGGACTGTCCCTGTGGGAGGCGATCCGAAACGCCCTGATTCAAACCAAGGCCAAGGAGACCTCGCTGATTGAGGAGTTCGATTATCCAAAATACGGGCCGGGAATGATGTATGAGGCTGTTGCTGAGCAAATAAGGGCGGCAGGCGGAACCATTCTGACCGGACATCAAGTTACGGGACTTCGGCATCAAGACGGAAAAGTGACCGGTGTGAAGGTGACGAAGGAAGGCCTTCACACTGAGCACATAGCAGATGTGATCGTATCTACCATTCCTCTGCCGGATGCGTTGACCCTTCTTTTCCCTGACAAGCCTGAGGTGGCAACCACAGCCCGGAACATGCGGTTCCGCGATTTCATCTCTGTTAACCTCATCCTCGACCAGGCTGACGTTTTTCCGGATACTTGGATATATGTCCATGATCCCACCGTCAAACTGGGAAGGGTTCAGAATTTCAAGAATTGGAGCCGATGGATGACCCCCACGCAGGCTCATACGCCGATTGGTTGTGAGTATTTCTGTACGGAAGGTGATGCACTTTGGGAAACACCTGATGAGGAACTTCTTGAGCTCGCAGCTCTGGAACTCAAAGCCATCGGGCTCGGTGGTAACGCGGCGATCAAGGATGGGTGTGTGTGCCGTGTCCGTAATGCCTACCCGATGTACACCGGGCCCTATCAAGAGGCGATCAGTCATGCACGGTCCTTGCTATCGGGGCTCTCCAATCTGCAGGTGGCTGGGCGTGGCGGGATGTTCCGTTACAACAACATGGATCACTCCATTCTTTCCGGCTGGCTTGCGGCACGGAAACTCATGGGGCAGGATTGCAGCCCTTGGGATGCCAACACGGAGTCCGAGTATCACGAGGAACGATAATTCATATCAGAGGTGCAAAAGTTTAATTCCTTGATATGATGAGAATTCCAAATTTATGAATAAAACATTAGTTTTTACGGCCACTTACAATGAAAGTGACAATATTGCCTCGTTATGCACGCAAATCCTGAGCTCGAATCCTGATTGCGATATGCTGGTCGTTGATGACAATTCGCCCGATGGAACCGGTCGGATTTTGGACGAACTCGCTTTGAATCAACCTCGCCTCAAGGTCAGTCATAGACCCGGCAAATTGGGCCTGGGGAGTGCGCATGAGTGGGCTATGGAGTATGCCAAAAACCTGCATTACGAAGCATTGGTTACCATGGATGCCGACTTTTCACATGATCCGAAAGATATTCCCCGGCTTTTGAAAGCCCTTGGCGATAGCGATTTTGTGACCGGATCGCGATACATGGCGGGGGGCTCATGTAATTATGATGGATATCGGCGTTATGTGAGCAAGTTGGCAAATTGGGGTGCCAGGCGGCTGTTGGGTATACCCTTGCACGAAATGACAACGTCGTACCGGGTGTTTCGGGTAGATTTCCTGCGCCGAGTAGACTTGGGTGCGATCAAATCCAACGGGTATAGTTTTTTCATGGAAATTGTGTTTCGGCTATCCCGCGTGGGGGCACGGATGAAAGAAGTGCCTATCTGCTTTGAGGACCGTCGTGCTGGTGCATCAAAAATTCCGCCGTTTGAGATATTCAATGGACTTAGTCACCTACTTTACCTAGCTTGTCTCCGGTTACGCTGGCGAAAAACGCAAAGCGAATAAGATACTCGGGACAGGATGGTGAGGGGTGCAGAAATATCGATATGGATGGGGGATTTCGATAGCTGTGGTGCTGGGGCTGGCGCTTATGGTACGGCTTGTTTTGTTTTGGTCAGGTTGTTCCAATATGCCGGCGATTGATGACGAGTGTATCATCGCTCTACAAGCTAATCAGATTGTCCGCGGTGAATTTCCGCTTCTGATGATGGCTCAGCCTTATATGTTTCCCCTTGAAGCCTATTTTATGGCTCCATTCAGCAAGTTCCTGCCCCAAACCGCCTTTGGGGCTCGTGTGCTGGCCTTTGGCATGGGGTCGATCGCGTTGCTTATGGCGTGGTTAATCCTTCGCAGGTGGGGCCGATTTTCTGATGTTTGGCCAGGAGTGCTTTTGTTGCTTTTCGGGTCTCCTTTGCTTCTGGTCTTGCAGTTCGGCATGGCTTTGCCTGGCTACCCTTCTCTCATTTTCTTTTCAATATTTTTGGTTTGGCTTTCTCAAGTGAGCAGTGAGTCCAAAATCGCTCCAAAAGGTAAAGCGGTTTTAATCGGTGTTATTGGTGGATTGGTTTGCAGTGTAACGATGCTGGCCATCCCGATTCTGGTTATGGTCGGTGCTATGATAGGCCTGAACCGTAACTGGCGTTCGGCAAGATGGACTCTGCCGCTTTTCTTGATCGGTGTGATGGCGGGATTGATGCCGCACTGGATGGCCAATTATTACTACGGAGCGGGTGGTAATGTATTTCGAATGGAGTCCTGGAGTGTGGCGCTTGACGGGCTCGTGTCGCCAACCCTAAAGACCACGTTGCCAGCGGCTTTGGGGTTTGGGTCTCCCGTGGTTCCGGGGAGCCTTGAGCGGATTGATTTTTTCCCATCCATGAGTTTGGGCTATGGCCTGCTGTGGCTTCTATTTCTCATGGCAGTAACTTTGAAGGCATTGGGCGTAGGTTGGAAGCGATGGCGTCATGAGTGTTGGCCTTCACTGGATGCCGGACTTGTGTTCACGGGGGCATCATGGATCTGTCTGGTGATGTTTCTCTTCAGTGCCAGATCGGCATCACATACCTATCGCTACCTGACACTCATCGCGTTGTCCTTACCATTTCTGGTGGGATACTTTTACTGCCATTCGGGGCGGATTGGCCGGCGGATTGTGGCCGGACTCACAATGCTCATGCTGACGATCAATGTTTATAATGGGTGGAGTGTGCTGAAGCACTGGAGCGATCCGGCGTTTGGGGTTCAACTAAAATCGCATGATTTAAAGCCGGTGATCAAGTATCTGGATGAGCGGGGGATCCGGCGTGCTTATTCAGTTTATGCAGATGCCTATCGCCTGACCTATGCCACAGATGAGCGGATTATCTGCGCCCAGTTATATAATGAAAGATTCCCCTCCTGGCCGTTGCCCTACAAGGTCGCACTGGTTGACCCATCCACGAATGTGGCCTATGTGCTTTCCATGGACAATCGGTTTACCTCCGCAATCTTCGAGCGTGACTTGGCGTCGGCGAAGGTAACCTGTCGTGTCCGGGACTGTGGTGCCTATAAGGTCTATACCGATTTCGCGTCATCCCTGGGGAATGTGACGTCTGCCATGTTTTCTAAAGGAGATGCCAGTCATAGCCCTGAAAATGTGACGGGACGGCTCAATACACCCGATTTATTTTGGCGCTCTGAAGGATTCCATCAAGAACCAGGTATGTGGGTGTCAGTAGAATGGCCTGAGCCGCAGAAAGTCAGCCACATTCTGCTGAACCATGGTGTATTTATTCAGGATTGTCCTGATACTGTTCATGTTTACTTTCGCTCAGAAGGGAAATGGGTTCGGCTGCCGGATCCCATGTCATGTCTTTCCATTCCCTTCATGTTTAAAAATGGACATCCTGTTTATGGGGGGGAAATGACCCGTGTGGATCTGCCTGCCCCTGTCATAACATCTGGGCTCAAGCTCGAGATTGTGAATCCGCGGGTGCGTCGTGCCTGGACAATTTATGAAATTGCTACGGCTCCTTAAATGCAGAGGAATTACATCGCGCATGGTTTGATAGGCGACGTAATCAGTCTTGTTTTTAACTGGAGCTATGGTATAAGTTCGGCTCTTATTAGTGAGTAATACAAGGAATAGGAGCTAAGTTATGGGCGTGTTAAAGTGTGTCAGCCTGGTGATTGTGATCGGCCTATTGTCTTTTGTGAGTGGAGTGCAGGCGCAGGAGCTTGCTCAGAACATACAGGCGCCTGCTACGGCACCCGTTGTGGAGCCTGCGCCAGTAACGCCGGTTGCCGTTCCTGTGGTTACCGAGACTGTTCCCGCTTATGTGACGACTAATATTCCCTTGCATCAGACTGCTGCTGCAGTGGTTCATATTGCCACCAATATGCCTGCGCATGGCGCTACGAATGGAACTGCGCATGTTGCCACAAATGCGGCGGTTGTGCCCGTGACACATGTTGTGGAAGCGCACACCAATGTCGTTATTGCACCCGCCACCGAGGAAATGGTGATTACGGAAGGCGACCAGTTTTTTGTTGATACGTGGAAACATCCCTCCTTTCAAGTGGGTACAAGGAGCTTGCAGGTCAAGTTGTCGGACACGACTCGCGGCACACCCATGAACGGTTCATTTTTCGGGACCATTACCGAAATCTCCGAGGTTCAGGACAATTCGCCGGATAAAGTTTTCATTCAAGCCCGCCTTCCCCATACCCCGATCTGGCTTGGTGTAAGTTACGACCATGTTACAGCCCGGACGATGGATGATATCAATGGGGATGGGGTCCCGGATGCAGCTGGCGGCGATGGGGATGAAGAGATTAAGGGCTTTGTCCCATATGTGCAGGCCGCTTGGGATAATGAGACTCGTTTTACCCCCTATGCACAGGTCGGTTATGCTTTTTATCAGGCTGATTTTATTCCGAATTCCTGGGGTGATAATGGGCACAGATGGGTGGATGCCACAAGTAGTGTGCATGGGTTTGAGTTGGGCGGTGGTTTAGGCGTGCGACTTTATAAGAACCTGTCGGCCGATCTTTTTGCAAAGACCGTGAAGGTCGATGATATTACCGGCGAATGGCATGGCCACGGCGCGAGTGGCGGTCCCTTCGTCATGACCATGAGCTATGTAGCTTATGGGGCCGGGTTGAGCTGCCGGTTCTAAGCATTTTCTCCCAAACGATTATATCGGAAGCCATATGACGTTGCGCGATTCTTCATGGCGTTTGATTTCGGGGCGCCCCCACGGTTTTCTCATTGCCCTCATTTTACTTACCATGCTGGGTGCCGCATTACGACTCTACAAGCTGGGGAATTACCCGGGGGGATTCGGGCAGGATGAGGCGGTAGACCTGTATGATGCCTGGAGTCTGCTTACCACGGGGGCCGAACATCACGGTGACCGGTGGCCCTTAAACTCACGGCAGTTCGGGGACTCGCCCTCAACATTGCCATCGTATATCACCATGCCGTTTGTGGCGCTTCTGGGCACCACTGAGCTTGCCGCCCGACTTCCTTGCGCACTTTTGAACGTGGCTGCCATCCCCCTGTTCGGGCTCCTGTTATATCGTCTTTTCAGGAGTCGCGCTGCCGGCCTTTTCGGCGCCTTGATCTTTGCGGTATCCCCTTGGAATATTTATTTTTCTCGTTGGGCGGTAAGCCCGGGGTTCGTCACCGTTTTCCAAGTGGCGGGGCTCTTACTGATGATTCACCTGTTTACCTCTCAAGCGGGGCGTATTCGTGTCTATGGGACGGCGATTCTGACGGGTTTTGTTTTGTTTCTTTGGACGCACCAATACCTGTCCCAGTATTTCTTCGCGCCCTTTATGGTTGGGGTTGGCGTTCTGTTGTGGAATCGGAAAAACTGGCCGCGAATTCTGGTGATGGGCGGGGTGTATTCTTTTTTTATGCTTCTTGCCGTTTTGACACGAGTCCACAATCCCGCCACCATAGGTCGACTGCATCGCGAATGTGTGTTCTTTGGTGATCACATGTGGCAAAATTTCTGGCACAATTACTGCCAATATCAGTCTTTATTATTTCTTTTTAAAGCCCCGGCGATGTTGCCACTTCACCAGATCCCGTTGGTGTCGCATATTCAGCACAGTCTTGCACCCTTCTATCTGCTCGGGCTTTTCGTTCTGCTTGCGGCCGTCTTTATCCCAAGGCGTCTGCTCATACTATTAGGACGGCCAAATAGCCCTGATGATGTCAGGCACTGGCGGCGTGTCTCGCTTTGGATACTGGCGGGCTTTCTGCTCGCGCCGATCGTGGGCGCCATATTTACTCAGGAACTATACACCTCCAGGATGACCCATTTGCTGGCGCATGCCCTCCTGATTACATCGCTGGGGTGCGCGGCTTTTTGGTATCTGCTTTGCCGCATCCCGCTTCGGGTTGCAGCGCCGATGTTCGCTATCCTGCTTGTCTGCTATCTTGGGCAGTCTACGGTCAAGACCGTCAAAGGACTGGTGCGGAATAACCTCTACTTCAAAGAATATCTGCAACAGGGCGTGCCCGACGTCATGCGCTATCTGGCTTGTCAGCCTAACGTCCGGTCAGCGCGGTTTCCTCGGCTGTTCCAGGGGTACATCTATCACCTGTGTTTTACGCCGGTACATCCCGCCAAACTCAATCATGTCGAAGTGTCGCCCCCTCAGCCGGGTGTCGAAGAACGTTGGCGATATGCTGAGGTCACCCGCGTCGGTAATTATTATTTCAATCAGGATCTGGATGGGGTCGAGATCGCTAAGACGGCCACTCTGCGCCATCAAGTACGTGATGATGACCAGATCTGGTTTGATCTATACGAGCGAGATGGTGACTGGTTTGTGTTGAGGCATGAGAGGCGATAATCGCTTGGCATTATTCGTCGGGTAAGATATTTTTCACCGCAACCTTCAAGGAGAATTATGAATTCTAAAGATTTGGAAAAGATGTATGGCATGGCGAAAGCCCGCTATGCGGAGTTGGGGATCAATACCGACAAGGCGATTCGCCAGGCCTTGACCATCCCTGTGTCCATGCATTGCTGGCAGGCTGATGATGTGGGCGGCTTTGAGGTGAAAGAAGGTGCCTTGAATGGCGGTGGCATCATGGCCACCGGGAATCACGCCGGACGCGCCCGGACACCGGCCGAGGCCCGTTCCGACTATGACAAGGTTCTGGAACTCGTGCCCGGCACGCTGCGTCTGAACATCCATGCTTGCTACGCCGAAACGGCGGGGAAGGCTGTGGACCGTGACGCGCTGGAGCCGAAGCATTTTGCCAACTGGATGGCCTGGGCGAAACAGCACAAACTGTGTCTTGATTTCAATCCCACATTCTTTGCCCATCCCAAAGCCAATGAGGGCTATACGCTGTCACACCGCGATCCGGCCATCCGGGCGTTCTGGGTCCAGCACGCCATCGCCTGCCGCAAGATTGCTGCCGCCATGGCCCGTTCCCAGGGCGAGCCCTGTCTGGTCAATCACTGGATTCCTGACGGCTCCAAGGACTTCCCCGCGGATCGTTGGACCCCGCGAGAGTTGTTAACGGAATCGCTGGATAAGGCGATTGCGAACGAGAAGTCCGTTAGCAAGTCGCTGTGTGTGGATTACGTGGAAAGCAAGTTGTTCGGGATCGGTAGCGAAGAGTATGTGGTCGGTTCCTCTGAGTACTACAATGGATATGCGCTGAGCCGTGGAGTTGGGCTTTGCATGGATATGGGGCATTACCATCCGACAGAGACGATTCACGACAAGGTTTCGAGTGCGCTCCAGTTCCATAAGCGGCTGCTCCTGCATGTCAGCCGCCCGATGCGGTGGGATAGTGATCATGTGGTGCTGTTCGGCGACGATCTGCAGTATCTCTTTCTTGAAATTGGTCGTGGCAATGCCTGGGACCGTGTGGCGATTGCAACGGATTATTTTGACGCCAGTATTAACCGCATTGCGGCCTATGTCATTGGCCTGCGTGCGACGCGCAAGGCGATTCTGTTCGCACTCCTTGATCCTGCGGCAATCCTCGCCAAGTTGGAGCGCAAGGGTGACAATGCCGGCCGGATGGGCTTGATGGAAGAGATGAAGACCCTGCCGTTTGGCGCCGTGTGGGATTGGCTTTGCCTCAGCAAGGATGTGCCGGTAGGCCAGACTTGGCTGGATGAGGTTGGCCAGTACGAGCGGGACGTATTGTCGAAGCGGGGGTAGAATTAAATTTCCCCAAGGTGGCGTTCGACGTCCCCGGCGAACGCATTGGCCTTTCAAAGGTCCCTATACTGGCCCTGCAGCCGCCGAGACGTCGGCTGCCACCTGTTCCTGTTATCTCAGGCCCAAGCTTCTTCAATGATGTCGCCTTGAATGCCGACAATGACGTACTTGATGGGAACCTTGCGTGTGGCTTGAGCGGCGCCTTGTTTGGCAAGGGCCAGAAGGCCACGGCAACAGGGAACCTGCATGATCATCACTGTCAAGGTGTTGATTTTGGCGTCATCGATCCAGGATTTTATTTTCTCCACATACTCTTCCTGTTCGGAATCCAGCTTGGGGCAGCCGATGGCAATGGATTTGCCTTTAAGATAGGCGCTGTGATAGTTGCCAAGCGCATACGCCACGCAGTCGGCTGTCAATACAACGTCTGCACCCTGATAATAAGGGGCCATGGGATTGATGAGATGCATCTGAATCGGCCATTGGGCCAGTTGTGATTTCACAGCCACTTCGTTGCCGGCGGGTGCCGCCGAATCATCTCGTTTGAAAGCCATCGTCTGACTTCCGGGACATCCACATTGACTCATACCATTCTCCTCTATTTGGGGTTAGCCCATTTCTAGTTTATCCACCATGCCAAGATAAAAACTGGCCTTGGCGCCAAATTGTTCATCCACCGTGCTGAATTTTGAAAACAACTGCCCTACCTGCGAATCCGTTAATTCGCGGTTCATCCAGGGATAGAGGATTTCATCTTCTTTCCGGATATGTTCTTTGAGAAGGACGCCATACGCGTTGAGATGATCCATGATGGCACTGGCATCGCCTTGTTCGAGTGCAGTGAGTGCGCTGCGGACATGCTGGCGACCAATCTCATGTTCCTTATACATAACCGCCAGAATATCGGATCCTGCGTCAAAGTATTTGAACAGGATATCCTCTTCCTTGGCGTGGTGATATTTATCTGCATACTGCCGGACGAAATCAATCACCCCGGAAACAGTTTGGCGGGTGTCTGCATCGAGTCCCTGCTGAATCCTGATAGCCAGGGCAGGAATTCGGGCCAGCACACGCTTGATGTTGGTGTGTTCATTCACCAACGCCTGAAGAGGCGGGGAAAGTTTATTAGCGCCGGCGGGTGGAAGCTTGCGCTCGGTTTTAGGTAGTGCCATGGTGCGGCCGGGAAAAATCACCGCTGCAATTCCCGCGAACAGGGAGTGTTCTTGAGCTTCGGTCAAGTTATGGATGCTGACAACATCCTTTATTAGACAAGTTCCGACGCTGCAGGTCACGCACCCGATTCCCGCCGCTTCCAGAACGGCTCCCACGGCCGGATAGGCGGTAATCACATCCTTGATATAGAAGCCGACCACATCGGTCATGTTCGCCGGATTAATCTTTATATTTGCAGTCATTGATTCACCATCTTTCCCGTACTTGATGGGACCATGATTGCAGAGAGGTGGGCAGAAGACCTTGATGGAGATCAAGGAAATGGAAAGTAATGGGAACGAGAGGAAACGGGATTAAGGAGGTTGAATCCCGAATCGAATTAGAACTCGTCGGCGTTGGTAAGTTCTTTTTACATGCTATCCGTGGTAACAAGAAATATGTGAGGGCATCCTTCAGGACGGCAGGCCGGCATCGTGGAGCGCTTGGCCAAGGGTGGATGCTCCGCCGCCGGATGAGGTCTGGGCTACCGTCCAATCGCGGAGCTTTTCCAGTGCGGCCCCTTTACCAAGCGTCTCCTGACTCATGCTCAGGCCTTGGGCCATGGAGTTGGCTCGTCCAGTGGCAAACAATACGGCGGCACTATTGAGGGCGGTGAAGTCCGCGCAGGCACCGGTGTCGCGCCCCGCCAGCACGTGCAGGAAGCGGCGACGTTCCGTGATGAGATTTCCCGTGGTGGCAATGTCGGTGAAGGAGGCCGCTTTCAGGCCAAGATCTTCTGGCTCAAGCTGGTAAATCGAGGGAACGTTTTGTCCGGTAAATTCCCTGATAAACGTCGTCCCCGTAATGGATAACTCATCCATACCGCCGGGGTGCTGCCGGTCCTGCCCGTGTACGACCAGGCCGCGGACATAGCCCATGGCGGGCATGACTTCTGCGAGAAGGGGGAGAAGGGCTTCCGAGTAGACCCCGCGGACGGCGTGGGTCGGTCGGGCGGGGTTTGCCAGTGAAGCGGCGATATTGAGGGTGGAACCGAAGCGAATCTGGCTGAGGATACGCCCCAAGGCTGACGGATGAACCTTCCCGCTCATGCCGTTGTAGAGGCCTATGCCAGCACGGCGTATACTGCCGGTGACTGTTTCGATATCGCATTCCACGTCCACGCCGACAGACTCGAGGATATCCACTGTCCCACAGAAGGAGGTCAGGGCACGTGCCCCGTGGCGGGCCATCGCCACCCCACAAGCCGCCGCGACAATCGCAGCGGCGCTGCTCACGTTAAAGGTCTTAAGCTTGTCCATACCAGTTCCCGAGTTCTCGCACAGGATGTCGGGCAATGGGCCAGTTGCCAGAGTGGTGTCGAATTCAAGAATGGCCCGCCACGCTCCGACGATTTCTCCGGCGGTTTCCCGTTTGGCGACCAAAGCGGCGAGGAAGGCCCCCTGTTGGAGATCCGGTTGGCGATTTTCCAGGATCTCCTTGAAGAGACTGTAGGTTTCGGTTTCGCTCAAGTCCTGGCGGCAGATAAGTTTTTGAATCGCCTGTCCGAATGCCTTGAGATCAGTTTCGTTTGTGCTCATGGTGAGATATTTTTCCTGGTTATTTTGAGTTATGGGTAAATTAAAATTTTCATGCCGGTTCGACGCCGGACGAGATCGAGCCCTTCTGCGAGGCGGCTTAACGGGATGCGATGGCTGATAAGGTCGGCCACCTTCACCTTGCCGGAGCGGATCAGTTTCAAGGCGGCGACGCCATGGCGGTAGCTGCAGCCATAGGCGCCAACAAGGGTCTGCTCGCGATAGTGCAGGGTATTAAAATCCACTGACTGGCAAGATGAGGTGCGGGATAGGCCGGAGAAAATAACGAGGCGTCCGCGGGGTCCCAATCTGAGCCAGGCGTCATGATAGGCTTCGGGTGTGCCTACCGCCGGTATGGCGACATCAAGCGCCATGCCTGGGGGGAGGTCCTGCACGCCGCCAGCCAGGAGCCGTCGCCGGGGATCGGGCTCAATCACAATAGGAGTCGCCCCCATGGCTGCCCCGGCCCTGGCCAATAGCGTCCCTGCCGGGCCTGCGCCCCAGACACCGAGTTGTTCCCCGGCCGTGAGGTGAGCGAGTTCTAGGGCATTGAGACAGCAGGACAGGGGTTCGGCAAAGACGGCTGACTCGAAGTCCAGGTCGGAAGCCAACTCGATCAGGGAGGCGGCGGGAGTTGTGACGTATTCCGCGAATCCCCCGTCACGGTGAAAGCCCATGATTTGCATGTGCTCGCACAGATTTCCGGCTCCGGAACGGCAGGGTCCACAGGATCCGCAGCTGGTACCTGGATAGACATATACCCGCTTACCCAGCCAATCGAGGTCCGTACCGTCGCCTAGGGCATCGACCGTACCTGACACTTCCTCCGCCGGGATGCGGGGTAGTACCAAATCGCGGTGCCCAACTTCAATGAGCTTGAGGTCTGTCCGGCAGAGTCCGGCGAACGCCACTTTCACTCGCACTTCCCCGGGTGCGGGTGAAGGTGGTGGTAGGTTTTCGATTTCAAATGATCCGATCTGTCTGATTACGGCCGCTTTCATGCAGTTATCCTTCACACGTCCTCTATCGCGTTATGTCCAAAAATAAAAAAAGGTTCCGACGCCCCGGTATTAGCCGGCGCGTCGGAACCTTTTTCCATCAGATTCCTAAAAGTCTTGCGAGTGGACAGGTCTTCTGGCTTTCGGATCGGCATCGGGATCTTGCCTTCCCGGTCATGATTTCTGCGCCTGAACGCATGAACTCTGACCAGTGGCTGGTGGCTGCCCACCTCAAGAAACCCGACTCCCCGATTACAGCGACGGGATCGCTGCGGATTCTCACCGCATTCCGGGATGTCCACTACTCTTAATGCGGCCGGGAAGATAAAGGGGAATCAGGGGGCTGTCAATGGTCGTTTCCGCGTTGTCGTTTCCGAGTCTGTCCAGATGCAGACAACTCCTTGATGGCAACCAGCGAGAAAATGAAGATGCAATATATTCGTCCCGCAAGTGGAGCTTCGTGCCGGTTTGGCTCGGCTTAATCTCTATGCGAGAGCATATGCTCCATGGCGAGGATGGTTTTGCTGGCGGCCGCGCGAGAGAGGTCTGTCAGGTTTGTGCAGTGGTGATATTTATGCAGGAAATTGCTCAAGTGATCGTCGTGCCAGCCAAGCGCCTGTTGCAGGTGGCGAATGTAAAGCTTTTGTCGCAGGGTCAGGCCATTGGGATTGGTGGTGTAGTGTCGGCTACGGACCAGGAAGCGCATGAGTTTCCGGAACGAGTCATCGGTCAAGTTCTTGGATGAGTCTACGCCCGCTTCTCGTCGCAGGATTGCCCGGTATTCATCTTCGGAAAGGTTTAATTCCTCCTTCACGATGTGAATCAGGGCCAATTTTTTATGGTCCATGGCCGGCGTCTCCTTTCCCTCATTATTTTCCTGATGCGGCGATGGCTTGCATGCTTTCCCCTTGAACGAGTTCCACGAGAAAGGCCCAAAACGCTTCTTTCTCCAGCGTCTCGACAACTACCTGTGGAGGAAGAAAGCGTTGCATCTCATTAATAAAGGCTTTCCTCATCCTGGAATCGTTTTTTAAACTAACCATGCGCGCCTCAAGGTGTTTTGTGAATTCAGGGATGTTGCGCCGATGATCCGAGATTTTGGCAGGGATCAAGTTGAGCGGGAGTGCAATGCCTTGCTGTTTTAACCAGACGATATCCCACAGATCCCGATTCTTGATCCGGTTCGGGCGGAAAGCCAAGGCGAGCATTTTATCGGCAAGAATCTCTTCCCGGCTTTGCACTTGGATGATTAATCCTGAGGTTCCCATGTCAACGCCATAGAGATTTCTTAACATCATCGGCCTTCTATCGTGGCTGGGAATGGCACAAATATCAATGTGGATACGTTGTGGTGGTAAATCCCGCCTTTCAGGATGAGTGAGTAAAGTCATTTTCCAAGTATCTACCCCCGATGTTTCCTTAACCGGCTCATCGACTTGAACCTTCAGTGCATATTTCTTTTCCAGTCCCTCTACAAGAGTGCCGGCCAGTACGCCTAGTGTGTCACGTGTAAAGTTTTTTCCGCCAGTGAAATCAAGGTCTTCACTTAAACGCGGAGAGCCATAGCATGCCCGCAAGCAGGTTCCCCCAATGAAGGTCATGCCGGCAAGCAAACCAGCTGTACTCATTTCCCTCAGGATATCGTGATGAAGAAGTTCTTTTTCGACAACCGCCCGCACAGGAGTGAGTTCGGGTTTTGCGGTCATTGCCTGCTGAACCAAATGGTCAAATAAGTTCACGAGCCACCTCCCAGTTGATGAGATCCTTATTACGGCGGGTAGCACGCATATCCCTGAGGGCCAAGGATGGAGCCGCTCGCCAGAGTCGGCAAGTCGGATCATAAATGAGGCGGTCCGCTACGTCATCCGGCTTTTGTGTTGTGTGGACGAACTCAATGCGCCCGAAATCGCCGCAGTGGATCACGTTACTGCGGCCTGACGACATCAGGGTGATCCAGTTCATAGGGATCTGGGAAATGACCCCGGCATCGCTGAGGGCGGTTTCGAGACTGATATAGTTGAATTCACCAGCCCGCAGGAGCGCTGCCACATGAAACAACATCAGTCCACGTGGGTAGTCAGCTCGGGCGTAAAGATAGATGCCCCTGCAAATCCTCTTTATAATCCTCGACTTTTCGGCTCTACTGAGAAGTACCGCCATATCTTTTTGTAGAGGGAGCGCTCCCTGAAGATCTGATGATGAAAATAGATAATGCTCACCGTCAGCCAACTCTGCCAGCACTTGCTCTAACTGTTTCATCGGTTGCATTTGCATAACACTGTACACAAACTTTCATTATTTGCAATCTTATGTAGAGAAAGTTTCTGGCATGATAGTAAGTAGCGGAAGAGTCCGAAGCGTTTTGCCCCGGATCGAATGGCAGGTTAAAACGGGACGCTTAATCGGTTAAGTAATGGCGTTTTATGAACGCAGACAGTCGTTCAAAGCCTGTTCCCAATTCGGCAGAGGAGACCCGAATGTCTGGGAAAATTTATTGCAGCTCATGACGGAGTAGGAAGGGCGGCGGGCGGGTGTGGGATAATCGGAAGTAGTGATGGGGACGACCGGAATGTCGGCTGGTGTAAAGGCGCGGGTAAAGCCGTGCCAGGAAGTCTGTCCGGCGCATACACAGTGGTAGAGACCGCTGACTCCGGTCAAGTCGAAGGATCCATCCTGCGCCCGGACGTTTGAGAGGGCAGTGGCCGTGGCATCGGCAATGGTGCGGCACCAGGTGGGACAGCCAATCTGGTCGCTTACCACGCGCAGGGGTTTGCCTTCATTGGCGAGACGGCGCATGGTCAGCAGGAAATTCTTGCCCCTCAAACCATAGATCCAGGCGAGTCGGAAAATAAGGTGGGGGACGCCAGAGGCTTGGATGGCGCGATCGCCTTCCAATTTGGTGGCCCCATAGACGCTGAGGGGATGGGGTAGATCGGTCTCGACGTAAGGGTGCTGCTTGGTGCCATCAAAGACAAAGTCGGTGGAGTAATGGATCAACCCTGCGCCCAGCCGCAGGGCTTCTTCTGCCAGAAGGGTCGGGGCCTCAGCATTGAGTTTCCGGCACAGAACCGGTTCCGATTCGGCTTTGTCGACAGCGGTATAGGCTGCCGCATTGACGATCAGATTGGGCTTTGCCTCGCGAACAATCCGGACGATGGAGTCGGGGTCTGAGAAATCAATGGCAGGGTAGCAGACGGCGGTCACGTGCCCCAGTGGGGCCAGAGCCCGTTGCAACTCAAAGCCCACCTGTCCATCATGGCCAATTAAAAGAATGTTTTTCATTTTCCAGCTTTGTACCGGCGGATCAATTCATTCGTTGACGAATCGTGGGTCAAGGTTGCCTCTGAGGCTTGCAGTTCGGGGAGGATCTTGTTGGCTAACACCTTGCCCAATTGGACGCCCCACTGATCGAACGAGAAGACATTCCAAATCACACCTTGAACAAAAATCTTGTGTTCATAAAGGGCAATCAGTGAGCCCAGAATGCGGGGGGTCAGTTTCTCTGCCAGAATGGTATTGGTTGGCCGGTTGCCATTAAAGACTTTAAACGGGACCAACTTGGCAGGAGTACCTTCTGCGATGACATCCGTTTCGGTCTTACCGAACGCCAATGCTTCAGTTTGGGCAAAGAAGTTGGCCATAAACTTATCATGGTGATCCCCAATAGGGTTCAGGCTCTTGCTGAAGCCGATGAAGTCGCAGGGAATCAGCTTGGTCCCCTGATGGATCAGCTGATAGAAGGCGTGCTGGCCATTGGTGCCCGGTTCGCCCCAGATGACGGGACCTGTCTGCCATTGCACCGACTTGCCCTGTTTGTCGCAGCCCTTGCCGTTACTTTCCATGTCCGCCTGCTGGAAATAAGCCGCAAACCGATGAAGATACTGGTCGTAAGGGAGGATCGCATGGGTTTCGGCCCCTAGGAAATTGTTGTACCAGAAGCCAAGCAAAGCCAGCATAACTGGGGCATTTTGCTCCAGGGGGGCTTCGATAAAATGGCGATCCATGGCGTGGTACCCCTCGAGAAACTCGATGAACTTTTCAGGGCCGATGGCCAGCATAACCGGCAATCCGATGGCAGAACAGAGGGAGTAGCGGCCGCCCACCCAGTCCCAGAAGCCAAACATATTGGCGGTATCGATGCCAAAGGTGCTGACCTCGTTGGCGGCGGTGGAGAGTGCCACGAAATGACGGGCTACCGCGGCGGGATCCTTAAGCGTGTTCAGGCACCAGGCCCGCGCCGTTTCGGCGTTGGTCATGGTCTCCTGTGTGGTGAAGGTCTTGGAGGCGACAATGAAAAGCGTCTCTTCCGGATTAAGATCGCGCGTACATTCCGCGAAATGGGTGGCATCCACATTGGAGATGAACCGGAAGGTGAGATTACGGTCAGAGTAGGCCTTCAGGGCTTCATAGGCCATGACGGGGCCCAGATCCGAGCCGCCGATGCCGATATTAACGATGGTGCGGATGGGTTTGCCTGTGAAGCCAAGCCATTCCCCGGCGCGCACTTTACGGGAAAAGGCGGTCATTTTTTCGAGAACTGCATTCACTTCAGGCATGACGTCTTTGCGGTCAACTAGAATCGGGGTGTTGGCCCGGTTACGCAGAGCGATGTGGAGAACAGAGCGGTTCTCGGTCTGATTGATTTTCTTACCGCTGAACATATCCTGGGCAGCCTCAGTTATCTGGCAAGCACGGGCGAGGTCGAGCAGGAGTTTCAGGGATTCATCGTTGATCCGGTTTTTGGAATAATCAAGGTAGAGCCCGCAGACCTCCATGGCGAAGCGTTTTCCGCGGGTAGGATCATCACGAAAAAGATCCCGCAAGTGGGTGCCTTTGATGATCTCGGCGTTTTTTTTCAAAGCTTTCCACTCGGGGCGTTTATTCAAACGTATTGTTCTGGCCATTGACATTACTCCATAAAATCAGTGTTCAAAATGAATAACGGAAACAAGATGTAAATGAAAGGTTATTGATGATTTCTGCTGGGGATGAAGCAAAATTCAGAGGCGATAATATCGTGATTTTTTTCACGAACTATATCTAAATTATCAGGAAGAATTAAAAATGTTAATTATTTAACGTTAATCGTTTGACAAGATGAGAGGGGATACGTTATTCAGCTATTTCTCAATAATTAAAGGTGATAAAAAGGGAATACTTATGAGTAAACCAATGGAACAATTGCTTGAACTTCGACGGAAAGCCGAACAGCGGCTGCAAAAGGAGAAGTTAAGCTCAAAAATCCGGATTACAGTAGGCTCGGCAACCTGTGAAAATGCTGCAGGTGCCAATGAGGTCTTCAAGCGGGTCGAGGAACTGATTCACCAGCATAAGGTGAAAGATGTCACCTTGAGCCGTGTGGGTTGCACGGGCCGTTGCGACATGGAGCCGGTGATGACGGTGTTTGCCAAAGGTGCAGAGCCCATCAAATATAGTGCCATGAACCCTGAAAAAGTGGGGCAGTTTTTTGAGTCGCATGTTCTCAAAGGTGTGCCGGTCCAATCCCTTTCGATGCCCCGTGGGAAACGAGCAGGCGGGGAATTCCAGGAAGAGAAACTTTGGGCGGATCCACGGTTGGCCGATCGATTTTCCTCCGTGTTCGGCGATGTGGACTTCTTCGGCAAGCAGATGCGTGTGACGTTGCGTAATTGCGGTGTGATTGATCCCGAGAGCCTGGATGAATATCTTGTCGTCCGCGGGTATCAGGCAGCGGTGAAGGTGCTGACGGAGATGAAGCCGCAGGACGTTGTGAATTCGATAACCAAGTCCGGTTTGCGCGGGCGCGGCGGCGGTGGATTCCCTACTGGCGTGAAATGGAACTTTGCCTCGGTTCAGAAGAGCGAAGATAAATACATCATCTGCAATGCTGACGAGGGCGATCCCGGTGCATTCATGGATCGCAGTACCATTGAGGGTGACCCCCATACCATCGTTGAGGGGATGATCATTGGCGGTTATGCAATTGGTGCGAAACAGGGGTATGTCTACATCCGTGCGGAGTATCCTCTGGCCATCAAACGGCTTGAAGTTGCCATCGATGCGGCTCGCAAGGCTGGTTTCCTCGGAAAGAGCATTTTCGGAACCGACTGGGATTTCGATATCGAGATCCGGTTGGGCGCAGGTGCTTTTGTGTGCGGTGAAGAAACCGCTTTAATTCGATCCATCGAGGGCGAGCGGGGCATGCCCCGTCCACGGCCACCGTACCCGGCGGTTTGCGGTTTGTGGGGCAAGCCCACGGTCATTAACAATGTTGAAACGTTTGCCAACATTCCTGTGGTCATTCTGGATGGTCCCGAGTGGTTTGCATCCATTGGTACCGAAAAGAGTAAGGGCACGAAGGTGTTCGCACTGGCAGGTAAGGTTTGCAATACCGGACTGGTCGAAGTACCTATGGGCACTACCCTGCGTGACGTAGTCTACGGGGTCGGCGGCGGAATCCGGGACGGCAAGAAATTCAAGGCGGTTCAAACGGGTGGTCCGGCCGGGGGATGTCTTCCGGACTCGTGTCTTGATACCCCGGTTGATTACGAATCGCTTACGGCGGCTGGTTCCATGATGGGCAGCGGCGGGATGATCGTGATTGATGAGGATTCCTGCATGGTGGATATGGCGCGGTTTTTCCTGGATTTCACCCAGGATGAATCCTGCGGCAAATGCACACCCTGTCGGGAAGGCACGAAGCGCATGCTTGAGATCCTCCAGCGGATTGTGGACGGCAAGGGGGTCGAGGGTGATATTGAGAAGCTCCTTCGCCTGGGGGATACCATCAAGCGGACATCCCTGTGCGGGTTGGGTCAGGCATCGCCGAATCCCGTGATCAGCACGATCAAGCACTTCCGTGGAGAGTACGAAGCGCATATCCGCGAGAAACGTTGCCCTGCCGGGGTCTGTAAACACCTGCTTTCTTACACCATTATTGCTGAGAAGTGTATCGGGTGTGGGGCCTGTAAACGAAAATGTCCTGTGGCTTGCATTAGTGGGAAGCCGAAAGAGGTTCATACCATTGACGCCTCTCGATGCATTCGATGTGGGCAATGTTTTGAAGCATGCAAATTTGATGCGGTGAAGAGGAAATAGTTATGACAACAGAAAAAAAAGTAACTTTATGGATTGATGGTGTCAAGGTGACGGTGCCTGAAAAGAGCACTGTTCTTCAGGCCGCGCGATCCATCAATATTGATGTTCCCAGTCTTTGTTATCACCCGGATCTGAGTGTCGTGGGTGCCTGCCGGGTTTGTCTGGTGGAAGTGGAGGGTCAGCGTAATCCGGTCGCATCCTGTTCCTTCCCGGTCGCGGAAGGCATGAAAGTTAAGACCTCATCCACGTTGTTGCGCCGGTTGCGTCGCGATGTGGTGGAGCTGATTCTGGACAATCACCCGATGGATTGCCAGACCTGCGGACGCAATGGGACGTGTGAATTGCAGAAGCTGGCCTATGATCTAGGTGTGCGCGAGCGGTTGTTCCAGGGTGAACGCAAGCATTTTGAGAAGGACGAGTCGTCGCCGGTTCAACGTACCCCGGATAAATGTATTCTGTGCGGGCGGTGTATCCGCGTCTGCGGAGAAGTACAGGGAGTCCACAATCTGGGCGTCCAGAACCGTGGTTTCCACAACGTGGTGGCGCCGGCGCACGAGTGCAATATGATTGACTCTGTTTGCATCCATTGCGGACAGTGCGTCAACGTCTGCCCCACGGCGGCGTTTACCGAACAGGATGCCACCGAGTCGGTGTTTGAAGCCTTGGCCAACCCCGACTTGCATGTTGTTGTGCATACGGCTCCGGCTATCAGGGCCACGATTGGGGAAGGATTTGGGTTCAGGCCAGGAACCCCGGTGACCGGAAAACTGGTGACGGCCCTTCGGCGTGCCGGGTTCCACAAGGTGTTTGATACCAACTTCGGCGCCGACCTGACCATTATGGAGGAGTCCGCTGAATTCATCACCCGAGTCCAGAAAAAAGAGCGGCTCCCGTTGATCACCTCCTGCTCGCCGGGCTGGGTGAACTTCATGGAGCGTTTCTACCCGGAGTTGATTCCGCTGACTTCGACCTGCAAATCGCCCATGAGCATGCTGTCAACACTGCTGAAGACCTATTATGCGCAGCAGATGGGGATAGACCCGAAGAACATCTTTGTGGTGGCGGTGATGCCTTGCACGGCGAAAAAGTTTGAGGCCAGTCGTCCCGCCCATATGGCTCCGTGGGGCAAGCCCTACACGGATGCCGTGCTGACCACGCGCGAATTGATCTGGATGCTGAAATGCCTCGGGGTGGATTTCCATAACCTGGAAGACGGTATGTATGACTCTCCGCTGGGCGTCTCATCCGGTGCGGCCGACATTTTCGGTGCCACGGGCGGCGTGATGGAAGCGGCGCTTCGTACGGCGTATGAGAAGATTACAGGTCAAGAACTTGAAAATCTGGATTTCGAGAATGTCCGTGGCGTTGAGGGGGTCAAGGAAACCTCTGTTGAAATCAATGGCATGACGATTAATATTGGGGTGGCTAACGGGTTACAGAATGCCAAGCATCTCCTGGATCGCGTGGTGAGTGGTGAGAAACTATACCATATCATCGAGATTATGGCGTGTCCGGGCGGGTGTGTTGCGGGTGGCGGCCAGCCGTATCCGCCGAATGGGATGCATGTGCTGGATCCTGAACTGGGCCGCTTGCGGGCGCGGGCGCTCTATTCAATCGACGGAAGCAAGTCCCTGCGGAAGTCGCATGAGAACCCGGCTATTGAGTTGTTGTATGAGAATTTCCTGGGGGCGCCCAACAGCCATCTTTGCCATGAGTTGTTGCATACCCACTATGAACCCAAGTATCCAAGAGGTGTGAAATGAAGTCAGAGTTGTATAAAAAGGAACAGGACAAGGCCAAGGCGATCTTTCCGGAATCGATTGTTAGCTATATTGCGGAATGTTCCACAAAGAAAAATGCTGACAGTCACCTGATCTCCGTTTTGCATAAAGTGCAGGATCACTTTGGCTTTCTAGCCAAAGAGCATATGGATGCCGTGTCCGTCCTGATGCAGATTCCCTCGACCAAGGTCACAGGCGTGGCAAGCTTCTATCACTTCTTCAACTTTACCCCCCGGGGTAAGCACCGGATTTCCCTCTGCATGGGAACAGCGTGCTTTGTGAAGGGTGCAGGGCTTGTGATGAGCAAGCTAAAAGACCTGCTAGGCATTGATGTGGGCCAGACCACGGCGGATGCCCAGTTCTCGATCGATGTTGCCCGATGTGTCGGGGCCTGCGCCCTGGCACCGGTAATGATCGTTGATGAGAAAGTTTATGCCGGGGTCAAGCCAGAGCAGGTGGCCAAGATCCTTGCGGAATACGGGTTCGATCCGAAAAAAGCAAAAGCGTAAGTCTTCCCTGATAGCCTGTTGAACGCCACGGCTCAGCCGGAGGCTTCGCCCTACCTTGAGGAATCACTCGTATTCCGGTAGGGCGAGGCGTCCCTGCCGAGCCGTCTGGGGCGGTTTATTTTCAGGGCGATTTGACAGTTGCCCTCAGGTCAGGTAATGTATTTCCGTGCTGGTGAGTTGTCGTAAGTCCCCCGCTGGCGATCCCCCCCCTGAAAGTAAATAAGCAAATATGTATCGACCTGACCTTATTCGAAATGTTGCCATTGTAGCGCATGTTGACCATGGCAAGACCACCCTTGTTGATAAACTGTTCCAGCAGAGCGGTATGTTCCGAGACAACCAGGCGGTCGCAGAGCGACTGATGGACTCTATGGATCTTGAGCGTGAACGCGGCATCACCATTGCCTCCAAGAATGGCTCCTTTCAGTACGGGGAGCATACGATCAATATTATCGATACGCCCGGACATGCCGACTTCGGCGGACAGGTTGAGCGCGTATTACAGATGGCTGACGGCGCGCTGTTGCTGGTGGATGCTCAGGAGGGGCCGATGCCTCAGACGTTCTTCGTGTTGAAGAAGGTGCTGGCGCGTAATATTCCCGTGATTGTGGTTGTGAATAAAATCGACAAACCTGCGGCCCGGATTGATTGGGTGGTCAATCATGTGTTTGACCTGTTCGTAAAGTTGAATGCCCATGATGCAGCCCTCGACTTTCACACCATTTATGCCTCCGCCATCGGCGGGTTTGCATCGGCTGATTCTCATACACAGGGCACGGATATGCGGCCCATACTTGACGCCATCATCAAGTATATTCCCATGCCGAGTGGCGATGTTGATGCGCCACTCCAATTGCAGGTGAGCTCTATTGACCATTCACCGTTTATGGGACGGTTGGGTATTGGTAAAATCACTTCAGGCTCCATCAAGGTGGGTATGCCCGTGGTGGTGGCTAATATGGCGGGTAAGTTAGCCCCCACGCGCATTACCAAGCTTTATCGCTTCAATTGTAATCAGAAGGTTGAGACGGAACATGCCGGACTGGGAGAAGTGGTCGCTGTAGCCGGGCTGGATACGGTGGCGATTGGCGATACCTATACAGATCCGGAGTCTCCCCGCCCCGTGGCTTCGATCCCGGTTGATCCGCCCACGCTTTCGATGAATTTCATTCCCAACAACTCCCCGTTTGCCGGCACCGAGGGCACTTTTGTCACCTCGATTCATGTTGCCGATCGACTGAAGCGGGAAGCCCTGTACGATGTGGCGTTGGAGGTTGAGGTGCTGGCCGACGGATCCGGGCATAAGGTATCCGGGCGTGGTGAACTCCATCTATCCATTCTGATTGAGAAGATGCGGCGGGAAGGCTATGAATTCCAGGTTAGCTGTCCAAATGTCATTTACCGGCAGGTGGACGGCAAAATGCTTGAGCCGTATGAAGAGCTTACGATTGATGTGGCTGAGCAATACATGGGGACGGTGATCGAGAAACTCGGGGCGCGTAAGGGTATCATGCTTGAGATGGAGAAGGGCACCGGAATGTCGCGGCTCAAATACCGGATTCCCACGCGGGGTCTGCTCGGGTTTAAGTCCGAGTTTATGTCGGACACCAAAGGGATGGGGGTATTGACGTATATTTTCCTCGAATATGGTCCCTTTGCCGGGGAAATGCGTAAACGCAGAAATGGCGTATTGATCTCCATGGACACCTGTTCCACCGTTTCATTTGCGCTTTTCAATTTGCAGAAGCGGGGCAAGCTGTTCATGGGACCAGGGATTCGGGTCCAAAAGGGGCAGATTGTCGGTGAGCATTGCCGGGATAACGATTTGACCGTCAATCCGGCCAAAGGCAAGCAGCTCACTAATATGCGTGCGGCGGGTTCGGATGAGAATATCATTCTCACACCGCCGACCCAGATGAGTCTGGAAGATTGCATTGCCTATATCAACGAGGATGAACTGGTTGAAGTCACACCCAAGACTGTTCGATTGCGAAAAGATCCGAGAGTTCGCAAGGCCGTTAAAGCCCAGGAAGATTGAGCGTGTTTCTGAATTTCGATCATTGATTAATGATGCTTGAATTTTTTGGACAGGCTCTTCATAATTCATACCTAATCAGATCGTTGCGGACGATAGGGTGATGGGGGAGCATGAGTTATTACAAACTACTAGGCCTGAATGATGAGCCGTTTTCTACGAGCCCAGATCCTTCCTATTTTTTTCAGTCGGCTCAGCATAAATCGGCTCTGACGCGTCTGCGTATCGCGCTCAATCTCAAGCGCGGCCTCAGCATTATTGTGGGCGACCCGGGGACTGGAAAGACGACGCTGAGTCGGAAGCTTTCACAAGTCCTTAGTAATGATGAGGATGTGTGTTTCTCGATGATCCTGAATCCGTATTTCAGGACGCAAAAACAATTTCTTTCACGGTTGGTTTCTATTCTCCATGCCCCCATAGATCCTAAAAAAACATCGGGGCTGGACTGTATCGAAGCGGTGGAGCAATTTCTTTACAAAACCGGGGTTCAGGAAAAGAAACGTGTTGTTTTACTGATTGATGAGGCGCAACTTTTGCCGCCGTACGTGCTTGAGATCTTGCGAATTTTATTAAACTACGAGACGAATGAGTTTAAAATTCTTCAATTAGTTCTGGTGGGGCAGATGGAACTGGTGCCGGTGTTGAGCAAAATGCCGAACTTTTGGGATCGTATTGCGCTGAAATGTGTAATTAATCCCCTGAATTTTGATGAGGCCAAAGAACTGATCAACTACAGGCTTTTACAGGCAGGTTATCACGGGGCCGGGCTGTTCAGGGATGATGCTATACGATTGATTCACACTCATACGCGGGGCTATCCGCGGCAAATGTCCATTCTCTGCCATAATCTTTTAGAGATGCTTGTGATGAGGGAACGGTCCGTTATTGATGAGGCTCTGGTAAGGGAGGTGCTGGCTGAAGAGCTGCGCCCTGTTTCTGGGGTTGTCGAGCCGGTGCCGATTGTGTATTAAGTCAGGGATTATTTATGAGGGTATTAATCAACATATGACACCAGAGGAAAAACTTCTGGCATTGATCCAGCAGGATAAGCGACAAACGGGAACCGTTACGCCGCAAGAGAAACTGTTGGCGTTGATTGAGCAGGATAAGCAGAAGCCGGAGCCCTCCCTTCCGGTTCCGGTTCAGCCCGTTGCCACAGCTGTACCGATCCCAGTCGCTAAGCCGATTCCCGCCCCAGTGGCTGTAGCCGCCCCGCCTGCGGCTAAGCCGGATCCTATTCCGGCCCCCGCAGTCGTGAAGGCCGCTCCTGTTGTTGCAGCACCTCCGCTGGAGATCAAACAGACTCCTGCGCCCGTGAAGGCAGCTCCCGTCGTTGTCCCTCCGGCAGAGACCAAGAAAACACCTCTGGTCGTAATGCCCCCCGCCCCCGCACAGAATACTTCGACTCCGACGGCCAAGTCTGCGACGGTGCCCGTAATAGCTCCACAACCTGTCAGTTTGCCGACTCCTGCTCCCTCCGCTCCCCAGCCCATGCTATTCCCGACAATTCGCATATCGGGGGTGACGATCACGAATCGGGTTTTAGCGGTAATGGTGGTGCTGTTGATTGTAGCGGTTTTCTGCAGTGTCGCGGGAACCCAGCGTGGCGTTGATAATGAAATTCAAAAACAGATGAATGGCGCGGGAGAAATGTCGGTCACCCCGGTTGCAATTTCTGATGAGCCGGTTCCTGCGGCAGAATTTTTTCTGGAAAAAGTAAGCACGAGGAACTTTTTCTCCCCCAAAACGGCTGAAAAAGGCAAAACTGGCGCAGATGTACCGGAGACGTTGGGGCTGGCTAAAGATTTGAAATTGGTTGCGGTGTCAATGGATGCCGCAACGGCATCTGAATCCATGGCGATTATCAAAATCAAGGCTGATTCCAAAACGTATTTTGTGAAAATCGGGGAAAATGTTGGCGATACTGGGTTTGTTCTGACAAAAGTATTGGCTGATCGCATTGTGCTAAAACAGCGGAAGCAGGAATTTGAGCTGAAATAAAAGGGTAATATGAATAAATACCGATATAGAGCGTGTCATGCCCTGCGGTTGAGTTTTGTGTGGGCATTGGTAATGGCGGTGTTTTCTGTCGGGGCGCAGGCTCAGATGGCTGATACTGCGATGCCGGCGGTAATCGCGCAGATACCCAGTCAAAAACCGCATATGATTAGTGAATATCATTTGCCTGGACTGGAAAAAAAGATCTCCCTCGACCTGCTTGAGTCGATGGATGTTGTGGATCTTCTGAAATTTCTGTCCGTCAAGGCTGGCCTTAATATCATTATCGGTAAAGATGTCGCCGGATCCAGCAAGTTGATGATCAAAGATGTGACGATCGCGGATGCAATGGAGATCGTTCTCGCCGCGAACAGTCTGGCATATGAAATCCAGGGAACCATCATCAAGGTGATGACAGACAAAGAGTATCGGGAGCTTTACGGCGAAGGTTTCTATGAGCGCAAAAAGGCCAAGATTATTTCACTCAAGTCATCCATTCCAAGTCAGATGGCGCAGTTGCTGGAGCAAGTCAAGAGTACGATGGGAAAAATTGTTTTTGACGATAGCACAGGGAATCTGGTGTTAATTGATACGCCTGAAAAAATACGGGAGATGGAAGACGTTATCAGTAAGGCCGAACTGCCTTCCTTTCAGCGGGCGTATCCCACGGTAACCACCAATTTTGTGCTGCAATATGCAGTACCGGAAAAAATTGAGCCCCTAGTGACGCCCATGCTCACGAAAATTAAGGACGCCAGCATCGGGCAACTGAAGATTGACGCGCGCACCAAGACGCTCATTGTGACGGATCTTCCCAATGTGGTTCAAAAAATTGGTGATCTGATCGCCATGTTTGACCGGCCTCAGAAGCAGGTCTTTATAGAAGCCAAAATTATTCAGGTTCAACTGTCGGATTCAATGACTTTCGGGGTTAATTGGGATTATCTGTTTCAGGGGCTCGATCCGCGTTTTTCGTTGGCCCCGGCTTCGAGAATGATTCCCGGTGTGGATTCCGCTTCTGCCGTAAATGCTGTGGGAGGGAGTGTGACTTATCACACTATCGCCGCCGGAGCGGACTTGAATATGATTGTGAAGGCCTTGTCCACGGTGGGGAAGACGAAATTACTGCAGAATCCTCACATTGCCGCCCTGGATGGCAAAGAGGCGATGATTAAAGCGATTACTACCGAGCCTTATTCTGAACTGCAATATGAGACGGGAAGCTCGAATATTGTTGGGAAAACGTATAAGTTTGTCGAAGTTGGTGTGACGCTGGGCGTAACACCGCATATTAATGAACTGGGTTTCATTACTTGCGAAATCCGTCCGGAAGTCAGTTCTGTGCTTAGATGGTATGATTCCGATCCATCAGCAGGGGCCCAAAATTCCGGAGTTCCTGTGGTTAAAAAATCATTTGCCGAAACAAGCGTTAGTGTTAAGGATGGGGTTACCATTATTATTGCGGGTATGATTGATGAGAGCCAGACCAAGATGCGCTCACAAATACCTTTTTTGGGTAGTATCCCGCTTCTCGGTGTACTTTTTCGGTATGATGATACAAAGATTGTAAATTCCGAGACTATTATTCTTCTGACACCCCGCATTGTGACCGGCGACAAATTCTTCGAACGCAGTCGAGATATGAAAAAGCCTGTAAAAGGGGCGATCCCCTCGACCGGCCTAACCGCCGCTGAATTTGTGCAGTAAGAGGATCCAGGTTATTCTTCTTTTTTGATGCAGAATGGGAAATGAGGGTCTAAACGAGTGACTCAAGCCGTAAAATACTTCGTCATATTGTTTGCCTTTAGTTTATCTCTGCCAGTTTATGCCCAAACTTCTGCCGTACCTGCCCATATTGATGCCTCTATTTATCAACGTGTTGTAGATGAAAACCTGGATTTGCGAAAAGAGCAGGCTCGGATAGACGGTGAAATGGGCATTTTGCGCCGGAAAAATGCCAGTCTTCTACTTGATATTCAAGATCTTGAACGAAAACGCGATCAACTTTCAGCTTTGGTTGCTCAGCTCAAGACCCCGGATGAATTAACGTCTCAAATGGCGCGCCTCAACGCTGAAAAGGTGGTATTAGTCCGCGAAATAGAGCGTTTGAGGGAGTCGCTTGCAGCAAACGCTCCCCCAATGACCAATACCCCGGTTGTCTCGGTGACTCCCGCACCGAATTCCGATCTGTTTAGAAAGTTAGAGCGAGAAAATGCTGACTTGCGTCAGGATATGGCGAAAGCCCGAGCTGCAGGTATCAATGAGTCGGTCGCAAAAGAAATAGTTCAAAAAAGTGAGATTGCGCTCAAGGCTGAAGTGGCCAGGCTGACCGCTCAATATAAAGACACTGCCGCAGAGCTTGAGTCTTTGCGGCGTCGTGAGACGGGCCTAAAAAGGGCCATGACTGAGCAGGCAAAAAAAGCCTTTGACGCTGAACAAGCCAGGAATAAGGCCCTCGACGCGCAGGTTAAAAAGGATGAAGAAGCCCGGGAGGCCAAGCATAAGGCGATAGAGGCCGATGCCGCTCTTGAAAAGCTCAAAGCTCAAACCGCCCCTCCTGAAAATTCTGCAACTCAGAGTAGTAATGCGCCAACCGTTTCCGACCTGATGGCGGCGGCGCAAAAAAGTCTTTTGACGGGGCAAATTAGGGACGCTGAAAAGCTTTATCTTCAGGCGTATAAAAGCGAACCTAGGAATGCATCCATCAGTTACAATTTGGGAGTGCTCTACGGTGACTATCTTAAGGATTACGAAAAGGCGGCAAAATATTACCGCAACTATCTGGCCCTGGCGCCTAAGGCTGTCGATGCCGATGTGGTCCGTTCCTGGCTCATAGATATGACCGCCAAGGCAAAATGGTGAGAACCCCCTTTCTATGAGGCGGGAAATCAAACTGATAATTCTGGTGTTTGCCCTGGTGGTGGGGCCGGCCATCGCTTTGTCTTTTTTAGCTGTCCGGGTTCTCGAAAGTTGGCAACTTGTTCTGCAGAAGAGGATGGCCGGTGAAGCTGGTCATGTGCTAGATGAAGCTGTGGCGGCGTGGAATCACGAATTAACGGCGCTTCGCGCCATGCCGGATTTCCCTGCCAATCATACTAAGCCCTCAAATATGTGGGTCGCCCACGCCTCCGAATTAAGCCTTCAGCATTCATGGCTAGATGGGTTATTTGTTACCCGGGGTGGTGCTGAAATGGTGTACCCCCCGGTTGAGCCCATTGCTCCCCCGATTGAGCGTGATGTTACAAGTGCTGAACAGGCCGGCCCTTTGTCTCAGGTTGGAGCGTATCTTGAGCAGGGGGATATGGCGGCGACGATCAAATGTCTGGAACTGGTGGCGGAAAACAGGAGTCCGGAGTCCGGAGTCGGAACGCGGAATGCAAAGAACGAACGCGGACAAAGAGACTCTGATGAGGGGTTTCGCTATGATTTGATTGCTCTTAAAAGGCTGGCAACCATTTATGAGCTTCAGGGCCAGACGGCAAAGGTTTCGGAGATCAGGTTGAAAGTCCTGGAGGAGATGCTGCGCCGATATGATGAATTGGTGCCGCTCCAGCGGGAGTCAATGATTGAGTGGCTGGAATGTGCAGGGCTGCAAGGGGGGGAGGCTTCTGGGTTACAGTCCCAATGGCGGGAACGAATGCGGTTAAGGACAATGAAGCCGGATGAGCGGACAAGAGTGGGGAATGGCATTCGGATGATGGAGTCGACAATTCCTGATTCGGGATGGCTCACGATGCGCGTACAGGAGGCCGATTTCCTTGTCACTAAGCTCCCGCAGCCTGGGACTACTTCCCTGGTTTTGGCTTTGCAGTTTGATGAGCACAAGTTAATTGAGCACTTGAACGCCCTGTTTGCGATTGCGGTCAGCAATACGGAGATTCGGGTGAGGTGTCAGATTCGGGATGAGGGAGAGGCGGGACCAATTCTTGCGGTTCGACAATTACCGACACCCTTTGAGGCCATGTCTCTGGTGGCTACTCCCGAGGACGTTCCGGCTTTTGTGGCGAACGCTCGACTTCAGGCAAGGTTATATCGTGGGGGTGGTCTGTTGTTGTTGATCAGTGTGGTGGCTGGCATTTGGCTGGTATGGCGCGAAGCCGCCCGAGAGATTCAACAGGCGGGGGAGCGCAGCGCCTTTGCGGCGGCGGTTTCACATGATCTGCGGACCCCGCTTTCTTCCATGAGAATGTTGGCTGAAAGCTTGTACATGGGAAATGTCACTGACACGAACAAGCAAAAAAAGTTTCTGGGCACCATTATCAAGGAGAGCGATCGGTTGAGTAGGTTGACCGATCGGGCGCTCTACTTTATTCGCTACGGGCAGGGGGCATTACGATACCAATTTACCGAGGGTGATCTGGGAGGAGTGGTCAGGGAGACCGTTGAAACTTTTGCAGTGGGAGCGAGTGGGGAGGTAAAGATCGGGATTGATATCCCTTCCCAGCTTCCGTCGGTGAAATTTGATGCTGGGGCCATAGAGCAGGTGGTGTATAACCTACTGGACAATGCGGTCAAGTATTCGCGTAAAGAGGGAGAGGAGCGTGGAGTTCCGAGCTCCGAGCCCCGAGGGGCAGGGGACGATGGGTTAATCAATGTTAAGCTATTCGTTGAAGGGGGGCAGGTTGTACTCTCTGTGGAAGATCATGGCGTAGGGATGACTCCGGAGGAGGTGCGGCAGGTCTTGAAGCCGTATGCGCGCGGAAAGAATGCGGGACGGCAGAATGCCAGAGGGCTCGGCCTCGGGTTGGCATTGTGCCAGCATATTGTGCAAGCTCATGGGGGCAGTATTCAGATTCAAAGTGAACCCGGGAAAGGGTCGAAATTTAAAATAATTCTGCCGGGATGAAATAACCAATGAAACGACAATATTCCGTATTGATTATTGAGGATGACGAGTCGTTGATGCTGGGGTTGGAGGAAAATTTAAATGTGGCCGGGTATCGCGTGATGACCGCTGCCAGCGGTGGTGCGGGTCTCAAACTCGCCATTGACCGCAAGCCCGACCTGATTTTACTCGATCTCAACCTGCCTGATCTCGGTGGCTATGAGATCTGCAAAAATCTGAGGGAGCAGCGTAACCCGGCGGCCATCATCATGTTGACAGCTCGTAAAGAGGAGTCGGATAAATTACGTGGCTTTGAATTGGGCGCAGACGATTATGTGACAAAGCCCTTTAGTGTGAAAGAGTTGCTGGCGCGGGTGAATGCCATCCTGATGCGGGCTGACCGCAAAGTTGAAAAAGGAGTCCAATTCAGGTTTGGGGATTTTGTATTGGATATGGATACACGTGCTTTGACTACAAAAGGAAAAAACGTTGAGCTGACGCGTACGGAATTTGACTTGCTGGCGTATATGCTGGCCAATGAAGGCAAGTCACTGTCCCGTGAGACGTTATTGCGGGATGTGTGGGGTACGGAATATTACGGGACGCAGCGGTCGCTGGATACTTTTGTGGCGATGCTACGTTCGAAAATCGAAAAAAAATCAAATGCCCCGAGGCACATTCTGACCGTACATGGGGTGGGCTATAAGTTCTTTTTATGATTTCCTTGATCTATACGCCTGATTTGCTCACGGCTCACACGAGGTTCGCCCTCCAGGTGAATCGCTCGATTCATGGGCTTGTCGTCGTGCTCTTGCTTTGCGGGTTTTCTTCCTTTGCTGAGACTAATGCGTCTCTTGCTTTGCGTTATGCGCGGCTCTATGAGCGGGAGCTACTAGGCGAGCAGTCGGGATTGGTTCAGGACTATCGTGCGTTATACGCTTCTGCCCGGGGAGTGGACACAGAGCTTGCTGAAAAGAGCTTGTACCGAATTGGGGTGTGCGAAAAGAAGTTGGGGCGGATGGCGCAAGCTCGTGCTGCATGGCGAGAACTTGCAGACACATTCCCCTTAAATGATCCCGTTGTATCGACTGCCCGAGACCTGCTTAAGGCGCTGGAATGGGAAATGGATAAGGTTCTAATTTCGGGGGTTGTGCGCGTGCCTGCGGTGGAAGCCGGTGGATTGCCGGCTGGCAGGAGTATTGTTTTCGCCGGTGAATGGGGTAATGAGCCCCCTGTATTAACGGGTGTGGATGGTGCTTTCAACATAGGGCGGCGAGCGGCTGGATCTTTGCCGGATGGGCGCAGTTATGGCCTCATTTATGTGGAACATGCTACGTCATCACTTATTGGGGCGGATGTATGGATTGGGTCCAGTACAACGGGCCTGACGGTTTCATTGTCTGTGCCGGTCACCTTGGTGGGGTGGGTGGTTGATCGATCTGGCAGTCCCGTTGCCGGGGCGCGGATTCGTGTTACCGGATTCAAAATGGTGGCTGCAGCTTCTTCAGCCTCAAGGTATCCTGTGCCTTTGCCGGTAGACCGACTTATCCCTCCCATCTATTCTGGCACGAATGGCACGTTTGTCGCGGAGAGGCTTCCCGCAGGATTGCGTTATGAGCTGGCTCCCGAAAAGCCCGACTATCGTGTGGTTCTGAAAAGTGATGTCATTGGTTTTCAAGGTGCCAACAGCGTAATAACCGGATATGCGAACAACTTATCAACTCAACAACTCAGCAATTTGTATGAAAATATCACCTGGCTCAGAGGAAACTTGGCAATGGGGGCACCGTTTCGCTGGGATGAATTTCGGGGGCGTGTTGTGGTATTCCATTTTGGTTCTGTTTATGGGGAGGCCTCTTTACGGTCGCAATATCCGGACGAGGGCGGGGTGTTGTCCCGCTTGGTAGAGCTATATGGGGGACGTGGCTGTCTGTGTTTGTGGGTGCTGCCGGAGGGCGAAGGAAAGGGTGAAGCCGCTCAGATGGCTTTGGGGCTTTATCCGGATTTGCCAGTGGGGGTGATGGGGGAAGAAAGTCGAGAGATGAGCGTCGAAAAGCAGGAGTCGGGAAAATGGGATTGGGCGAGAGTAAGCGGAAACGTGGTGGTAGGGCGCGATGGGCGCATTCAGGCTGTCTGTTCTGACCAGCAGGTGTTTAAGGCGGCAAAAAAGGCCCTTGAGGAGTTTTTTTAATTATCCCTTATTGAGGGATAAAACTTCTTGTTATTGGGTCTTATAATAGGATAATTTTAAAACATGAGGGCTGTGTTCGAAAATCTTATTGATGACTTTTATGACCGACCGTTGCCCACATTAGTGCATCGTGAGAGGGCTATTACAGTTCTGCCGGGCAAGGCATCGGTGGTATTGGGAATGAGGCGGAGCGGCAAGACCTGTCTGTGTTATCAGTATATGACTGAACTAATGGCAGCTGGTACCCCAAAGGATCGGCTGCTTTATCTGAATTTCGAGGATGATCGGCTGCTGCCGATGAAAATTGAGGATATGGATGGAATCCTTGCGGCCTATTTCAGGCGTTATCCTGAAAACAAGGAGCATTCTTGCACGTTCTTTTTTGATGAAATTCAGGCAGTACCGGGATGGGAGCATTTTGTGCGTCGTCTTCTGGACACCGAAAACATCACGGTGGTTGTTACAGGCTCCTCATCGCGTATGCTCAGCCGTGAAATTGCGACATGCCTGCGGGGTCGTTCTTATGCTACGGAGGTTTTCCCCTATTCGTTCAGGGAATTTCTCAGCTGTCATCATGGGGAGGATGTAGAGTTGAATAGTCCACGCTGGGGTGCGTCGCGACGCGCCCGGGTGCAGCATGCGGCTGAGCAGTATCTTAAACTCGGTGGCTTTCCCGAGGTCCAATATTTTGCGGATGAGCAACGCCGGCAAGTGGTACGCAATTATGTGGACGTGGTGTTGCTGAGGGATGTACTTGAGCGGTATGGCGAGACCAATGTGACTGCGCTCCGGGCATTGATTCATCAATGTTTAGCCGCGCCAGCCAACCGTTTCAGTGTCACCAAGTTTTATAACAGTTTAAAAAGTCAGGGTATTGCGTGCTCCAAGAATACCTTGTATGACAATCTGGCCCAACTTGAGGATGCTTATTTGCTGGGGCGAGTGCCGGTATACAGTCGGTCGGCTGCTGTTCGACGTGTCAACCCGGCCAAGATCTATGCAAGTGATGTGGCCCTCCCCTCAGCGTTTAGGCAGCCTGGGGTTGAAGACAGCGGCTATCTTCTTGAGAATATGGTGTGGAGCCATTTGCGGGCGCGGGGGTTGGATTTATCCTATTATCTCTCGGCTGCGGGATTGGAGACTGATTTTGTTTGCCGAAAAGACGATCAGGATGAGGCGCAGTTGATTCAGGTCTGTTGGTCATTACGGGATGAACAGACTCTGGCGCGTGAGGTAAGTTCGCTGAAATCAGCCATGAACGAACTTAAGGTGACTAAAGGCTTGATTGTAACTTGGATGGAGGAGGCAAACCCTTGCGCCGAGATCACGGCGATACCCTTTTGGAAATGGGCGGTGGAGTGTTAGTTTTCAGTTTTATGGAGGACTTATATGATAAATAACTGCGGGCTGTCCCTCGTTTTGATGGCTTGCATTCTGTGAGGTGCATGATTGAATAGCGGAATTAATTGGGTGATATTTTTTGAATGGGGGAAAAGGAGAAATATTATGAGAAAACTGAGCGTACTTGGGGTGGGTATTGTTTTAATGGCAATGGCCGCATGGGTCTGGACGGGGTGCGAGAGTGCCGGTGGAACGGAGGGGATTACATTGTCACCAGACTCCAAAATTATAGGTTCTGGTTCAAGCAATACAACTTCGTCGGTGGTTTTTACCGCTCAGGTCAGTGGGAATCTTGCATTGCCGCTGGAATGGCGTGTGGCAAATTCCGGGTTGGGTAATATTATCAGTGCTTCTGGCAGTAATGCCACTTATCAGGCGAATTCCGGGAAGACGGGAGATAATGTTATTACCGTAAAGGACCAATACGGTAATGAGGGATCAGCTGTAGTGACGCAGCAGTAAAAAGGCTCATTTAGAGCGCTGACCTGTGCCTGATGAAGGGGTGAGGCACTTGTTTCTATTTGCGCGCTTTTTTTATGGGTGATAACATGGCCAACACATCAGGGAGTGAGGGTTAGCCTTATGTTTAATAATCAGGACGCGATCCATGTGCGGGGGGGGCTTCAGGCTCGAATACTGGGTTTATGTCTTCTGGCTTGTTTGATCCTGTCATCGGGTGTTCCAGTCAGTGGAGCGGTGATTACCCTTAAAATTCGCGCGATCAATCCCTCTCAATCGGAAAAACAAAAAGCCATCGCAACGGCGCTTCTGCCCAGTCTTGTCAAACCGGAAAATGTCGAAAACACTCAGGGTTTTGAGTTTGTTTATGATGTGGCCGGTAAAACGTATCGGATCAATAAGGAAGTGGAGCTGAATCCAGCCGAGACCCGTACGTTTGAGGTTGTGATCAAAGATGTTTGGGTCATACCGGAGGACGAGATTCAGAAGTTGGCGTTGCATGCAGGGAAATTGGCTGGCGCATTGAAATCCTCCGACAAAGAGGAAACGGCCGGCCGGCTTCAGGGCGTGATTGATGAGGGTGTAAAAGCCGTAATATCCCGGCAGGCGGCCTATGCTGTAGGAGCGGTTAAACCGCTGGATCATATTCGTGCTTATGAAGCGAATTTGGATGCCATGAGCCGGATCCGAAAAGATGTGGGCGTGCTGGAAAATCTGGTGATTTCCGCGGGGAAAGATCCGGAAATGATTCTTGGGGCACCCAAGAGTTCCCCTGCCGTGGACCGGGATATCAATGACTCAACCAATGCAGTTGTAATCCTGCATATTAAAGTCACTAACACGTCCCCGACTGAAAAGCGCCCGATTCCTGTGCGGCATGAATTTCCTGCGGAAGTACGGGCCACGGATATCATTGATGCGGGCGGTCTGGAGATCGGCGTGGATGCGACGAAGAACGTCTGTTATGCCTACTTGGCTGAAGCACTTGAATTGGAGCCGAAAGGTGAGCGTGTATTCGATGTCAAAATCAAGGATCCCTGGGCCTTGCCGACTGGGAAATTGGCCCGGCTGGAGACACGCATTAAAGAAATTCTCAACATCACTCGTGAAATGGAGACCTATCAGGCGGTGAACGTGCAAGCCCAGGCGATTTTGAAGGATTTGGAAGAGGTGAAAGAGCGGAAGGGGCCGGATGTGGTGAATGACCAGTATGTGGCCTTTGCGCGGCAACAGGTGGCGGATGTGCAGGGAGTTGAGGGGCGTATACGGAGGCTGGAAGAGCTTTTTCAGCCGAGTGAAAAGACGATTAAATCAGGGGTTCCCATGATGGACGTTCCGCGTCCCGATAAACGCACCACTTGGGTGATTATTTACATTATTCTCGGTTTTCTCGGGGTTTTCAGCTTGTTATTTTTCCTGCGTTGGTTCGGCAAGGGAAAAGCCGAAAAAATTGACGGGGCCGGCGGGTAAACATGATCGGGCGTTTAGACTATGGCGATATCATTTAAAATTTCTCCACTCCAGATGAAGGAGTATGGGGTCGTTTCTGAAATCAAGCAGGGGATTGCCCATGTGACAGGATTGACCAACTGCATGAATGGACAGTTGGTGCATTTTGATGGCGGAAGCCAGGGAACCATTGTTGGCTTTGATAATGGGTATGAGCTGGTGATGATTGTAAAAGAAGGCGCCAAGCTCAAACCTGGCGATAAGCTTTTCTCAACTATAGAATCCTGTACCGTGCCGGTTGGCGATCAATTTTTAGGGCGGATGGTCAATGGGTTGGGCGAGCCAATTGATGGCTTGGGGCCCATCAAGGCGGATAGGCGGCAGCCGATTTTTAATCAATCCCCCAGTGTACTTGAACGAACCCCGCTAAAAGAGTCGCTTGAAACTGGGGTGAAGATTCTGGACATGATGAATCCGGTCGGAAAAGGTCAGCGACAGTTGATTCTGGGTGATCGTGTGACGGGGAAAACCACGATTGCCACCGATACCATTCTTAATCAGCGAGGCAAGGGCGTCATCTGTATCTATTGCTGTATCGGCAAGGCCGAGGCCTCGTTGAACAAGGTTCTGGACCTGTTTCGTGAGAATGGGGTCATGGAGTATGGCCTGATTGTGTCGGCGACTGCGGCGTCGGCTGTTGGGCAGCAATATCTTGCCCCCTATGTGGCCGCCAGTTTAGGTGAGTATTTCATGGAGAAGGGGCGCGATGTGTTTGTGGTGTTTGACGACCTTACCAAGCATGCATGGGTGTACCGCCAGATGTCACTGCTTTTGGAGCGATCACCTGGGCGTGATGCCTATCCCGGAGATATTTTCTATCTTCACTCCCAGTTGGTGGAGCGGGCTGGAAAATTGCGACCGGAGCGGGGTTCGGGCTCGATGACATTTTTTCCCATTGTGGAAACGGTACAGGGGGATGTGACCGGGTATATCCCCACCAATATCATTTCCATGACCGATGGTCAGATTTATGTCAGTACGCCTTTGTTTACCGAGGGGTTTAAGCCCGCAATTGATATCGGGTTGTCCGTCTCTCGTATTGGCAGCAAAGTTCAGTGGCCTGCGATGCGGAAACTGGCGGGGATTTTGCGGTTGGAATACATTCAGTATAAGGAGCTTGAAAAACTGACCCGTATCAAAGCCGGGGTCTCGGCGGCAGTCGAAAAACGACTTCAAAAAGGGAAAGTGGTGGCGGAGATTCTTAAGCAGGATAAGAATGCGCCGGTTCCAATCGAGCATCAGGTCATCATTCTCTATGCGCTCGCCAATGGTTTTATGGAAAATCTTAAGCCCGATCAGGTTGGGGCGTATCAGGCCGGGGTATTGGCCAAAATTAAGGCCGAAAGACCGGACTTAATTCAGGACTTGATTCATAAGAAAGATCTCACCGAACAGATTAAGGAGGGGATCCATGAGCAGCTTACCGCGTATGGTGATGGCGCCATTCAAAATTAAGATTTCAGAGACCGGGGTGATCAAGGATATCAAGAAAATGATTGTCCGGATCACTGGGTTGCCCTCCTGTCTGAATGGGCAGTTAGTAGATTTCGGTGATGGCAATAAAGGCATCATCATGGGCTATGACCAGGATGATGTATTGGCGCTCATGCTGGGGAGTGACACCGGCGTCCGGTTAGGGCAATCCGTGGCGGGGAATAGTGAGCCATTCACGATTCCGGTAGGGGAGGCGATGATTGGTCGCATGGTGGATGCGATGGGCGCCCCCTGTGACGGACGTGGCGAGGTGAGTTGCGATGTGAATCGTCCGGTATTTTCCCCTTCGCCTCTGATCACGGAACGAGCCCCGGTTTCAAAAATGTTATTCACCGGCACGCGGGTCATTGATGCCATGGTGCCGATTGGTCTGGGCCAGCGGCAATTGATCATGGGGGATCGCATGACGGGCAAGACAAGCATTGCGACCGATGCCATCCTCAGCCAGCGTGGGCGTGATGTGGTCTGTATTTACTGTTGCATCGGGAAAGCCCTGGTATCCCTGGAAAAAGTGCTGACCGTCTTGTCCGAGAAAGAAGCGCTCCCCTACACCATTATCGTTGCCGCCACTGATAGTGCCACGGCGGGCGAGCAGTACATTGTGCCCTTTACTGCCGCCACCATCGGCGATTATCTGATGCGGCAGGGCAAGGATGTGCTCGTGGTGTTTGATGATCTTACCAAACATGCCTGGGCCTATCGCCAGATTTCCCTGCTTTTGGAGCGCCCCCCCGGCAGAGAGGCGTATCCCGGTGATATCTTTTATGTCCAGACCCAACTGATGGAGCGGGCGGGAAAATTGAATGAGGAGAATGGCAGTGGCTCCATGACGTTCCTGGGTTTGGCGGATACCCTGCAGGGGGATTTGACTGGTTATATTCCCTCCAATCTGATCTCCATTTGTGATGGTTTGGTGAGCCTCAACTCCAGTATGTTCGGTGAGGGGACGAGGCCGGCTGTTGACTTCAAACTCTCCCTCTCGATTGTTGGTGGGCGGGCACAGCCATTGATTCTGCGGGAATTGAGTGGCGGACTCCGAAGAGGTTTCCTGGAGTACATCGAGGTGGCGCGTCTGAGTAAGTTGCAGTCTGGTATGTCACGCGAGGCGGAAGCCATTATGAAGCGGGGGCAGGTGATGATGGTGATGTTCCAGCAGCCTCAATATCAGCCGGCCAGCCTGCTTGAAGAGGTGTTATTGCTCTATGGATTGCGGATGGGGGTGCTCGATAACTTGGATCCAAATGAATGGGTCAGGTTCCGTGGGGGGATTGAAGCTTTTGTCAAAAATAATGACCCGCAGCTTGAACGTGAAATGGAGGCATCGCCTCGTTTGACGATTGAATTTGAGCGACGTATGACAACGGCGATTCATGGTTTTTTTGATGCCAAAGGATAGACATGGCGGCAACTTTCGCGCTGAAAATATTAAATCCGAAGCATGTTGTCTTCGAGGGGAAAGTAAGCAGCGTGTTCCTACCCGGCGACGCAGGCGAGTTTGAGATACTGGCTTATCATGTGCCGATAGTCAGTCTCTTGAAAGAGGGAGATATTGTAGTGGACTGGAAGAGCCGTATACCGATTAAAAAAGGTATGATAAGGTTCTTGAACGAAGAGTGTGTGATTCTGCTGGAGGAGCGGAATCCAAAGAAAGTTGAAAAGAAGGCGGACAACTAAGCGATGCGGAATTTCGTTATTTTTCTGGTTATTTTTCTGGTAGTACTGGGGCCTTCGGCGGTAATCGCCACCATAGGGTATGCCAGTATTCGCGCACTGGGGCGTAATCCCTCGGCCGCCCAGAAAATATTGCAGGCAATGATTATTTCGCTGGTGTTCGCCGAAGCAATAGCCGTGATCGCGCTTCTGGTACTGTTCCAGTTATTCGGGCGCTGAACGACGGGTGAGGACTTGGGTGGAAAGGGTTTAATATGAGAATGATGGTGTATTTGATCATCGCACAGTTAGCGGTTTTTGTGGTTTTGGTGATAGGGCTCAAGCGGTTGCTGATGGGGGATACCCAGTTGGCCGCCACGAAACTCCGTGAAGTTGAGGCGGATCTCGGGCGGAAGGAAGAGGCCGTCCGGAAGCGCATCGAGGATAATGAGGCGGAGTTCCGGCGGAAGAGTGCCGAAGCTCAGGAAGGGTTGACCCGGACGCGGGAAGTCATGGAAAAAGAGGTGTCCCGCACGCGTGATGGCTTGTTGGATGAAGCCCGTAAAGAGCGGGATAAAATTGTGGATGAGGCGAATCGAAGCAAGGAGAAGCTGCGACAGGAGCTTGCCCGGGAAGCGCAGGCGCAGGCAGTTGAGCACGCCCGTCGCGTTTATGAGCTGGTCTTCAGTGAGGAATTGGGACGGAAGCTGGATCACTCCTTTTTAGATGAACTTTTGGTCGCTTTGGATGAGATGGATTCAAGTAGTATTACCATTTCCGCCGCAGCCATTGAGGTGGTGTGCAGTCATCCTCTTGAACCCGCTCATCGTGAAAGACTGCGGGAGATTGTATCCAGAAAATTTGACGTGGCGCTGGAAGTGCGGGAGACGGTCGATCCCACGCTGATTGCGGGGATTAAGATTAAGCTTGGAAGCCTTGAGATTGATGGGAGTCTTCGGAACCGGTTCAACGAGGCAATTGAACAATTGAAGAGCGAGCATGTGTGAGTTCTGTTCCCTCGCCCCTTGAGGGAGAGGGTTAGGGTGAGGGGTGGTTTCGGTCCATGGCGCTATTGAGTCAACTAAGACGGGATCTTCGGTTTAATACTGAGTTCCTTCAATTGATCGTAACGCTGAAAAATATTGCAGCGTCGCAATATCATACCATGGAGCGCGAAAAGGAGCGCTTTTCTGATTTCATGGATCAGTTTGCAGGGTTTTTCCGGGTTGTGGATATGGTTCACGTGGATGCCCCGCTGGTCTCTGTCGCGACTGATGTGATTGGTGTCGTGCTGGTGACGTCTGACTCGGGGTTTATGGGAGGCCTGAATGCCGGTGTGATTGATGCGGGATATGATGTGCAGGGCAACCTCCCGCCTGAAAAAATTAGTTTCATTGTGATCGGGGAAAGAGGCATCGCGAAATTAGCGGAAAAGGGGCGGGAGTTTAAGGCTTTCCCCGGGATTAATCAGGAGACCCGGTTTGAGCAGGCTCTCGAAATTCGTGACTACATTGTGAATGAAGTCAAGGAGAAGCGGATCGGGAAGGTTGTGGTGGTGCATCCCCGCGCCCTTTCTTTCACGCAGCAGACCGTAGATACCGTTCCTATTCTGCCCTGTGGCGAACTGTTTGATAAGAGTTCAGACTCCGAGATTACCCGGCGAACCGGAGTGATGAAACAGATTACGGATGCCCGCAAGGTGACGGTGGAATCCTCGTATCCTGATATGGTCGAATATCTGGCTGGAATGTGGGTGGCTTCGAAGTTGTTTGAAGTATTTGAAGATAGCAAACTGGCGGAATTTGCGGCACGGGCCATGCATCTGGAAGACAGTAGTCAAAAGCTGACGGGGGAACTGAAAAAACTGAAACATCAATGTTTCCGCGCGGCACATGAGCTGGTGGACAAGAGTATGCGTGAGTCGTTTTCGTCACGGAAAAAGAAGAAAAAGGTGGCATAATCTATGAGCACTCAAATTGCAGGAGAATTGAAGAAGGGCCGGGTAGTGGGGGTTCAGGGGCCTATTGTGGATGTCCGGTTTAATCAGATTTCGGATATGCCGGATCTGCATGAGTTGGTCATGGTCAGAACTTTTGATAAACGGGATCTTGCTTTGGAGGTCGCCGAGCATCTGGAGGGCAGTGTGGCTCGCTGTATTGCCTTGTCCTCGACCTTGAATCTCCAGCGGAATGCAGTGGCCACGTCAACGGGCGATGTGTTGCGGGTACCTGTAGGGGAGGCTCTTTTCGGGCGGATTATTAATGTGATGGGGCAGCCCATTGACGGGAAAGGGCCAATTAACGCCACCGAGACGCGACCCATTCACCGGGATGTAAGCAAATTGCGCGTTAATGTCGCCACCCTGGTTGACAATAAACGGGAAGTGATGGAGACCGGGATCAAGATGATCGATCTGCTTTACCCGGTGGTGAAGGGCAGCAAGACCGGGATTCTGGGAGGCGCCGGTTGCGGTAAGAGCGTGGTGATTCAGGAGTTAATTCACAATGTGGCCGCCGAACATGACGGCTGTAGCGTGTTTGCCGGTGTAGGTGAACGTATCCGGGAAGGTAATGAGCTCTATTTTGAATTCGAACATTCCGGTATTCTAAAAAAAGTTATCATGGCTTTCGGTCAGATGGATGAACCGCCAGGTGCCCGTTTTGAGGTGGTTAAAACCGGAATCACGCAGGCGGAATGGCTTCAAGAGCAGGGGAAAAACGTATTACTCTTCATTGATAATGTTTTCCGGTTTGTACAGGCAGGATCGGAAATCTCGACCTTGATGGGGCGTGTGCCATCGGAAACAGGCTACCAACCTACACTCAGTTCGGAGGTCGGCGATATTCACGAACGTATCAAGGCTGGCAGCGGGGGGTCGATCTCTGCCTTTGAAGCCGTCTATGTGCCTGCGGATGATCTGACGGATCCTGCCGTAGTGGCCATTTTCAGCTACCTGGATTCAGTGCTCGTGCTGTCCCGTGATCGGGCGCAACTGGGGCTTTATCCTGCAGTTGATCCCCTGAATTCCTCAAGCTCCAATATGGATTCCGCGATTGTTGGGGAGCGGCATTTTGGCATTGCGCAGGAAGTGGTGCGGATGTTGACTAAATATGATGAACTTCGGCGCATTGTGGCGGTTATCGGTATTGATGAATTGTCGCGAACAGATCGTCTGATCTATGAGCGCGCCCGAAAGCTTCAGAATTATCTGACGCAACCCTGTTTCGTTGCTGAATCCTATACGGGACGCAAAGGCCAGTATGTGCCCACCGAGGTCACGGTCAATGATTGCGCCCGCATTATTGAGGGTGGCTATGACGATCGTGATGAGCGTGAGTTTTATATGATCGGCCGGCTTCCTTAAGGAGAACTCATGGCGCCACAATGGAGTGAATTGCTGGTTGCAGAAAAACTGCTTTCCCCCATTCAAATGGAAGGCGCCATTCGCCTTTCCCGTGAGCGGAATGAACCCCTGATCAGGACGCTGGTGCTTCAGGGGCTGGTGCCGGAAGACAAACTGCTTCGGGTTGTGGCCCGCCAGCAGGGGATTGAATTTATCTCATTGCGGGAAACCCAGCCTGAACCTGCCGCCGTATCTAGCCTGTCCGCCCGGTTGGTGGCGCATTATCGTGTCATGCCTGTGACCTTGATCGGGCAGCGACTGGTGGTGGCCGTGGCGAACCCCTTTGATCAGGCGGCTATCGAGGATATCGAAAGCAGTCATGGATTCCGGGTTGAACGGGTATTGGCCTGTGAAGGCGATATCATGGCCGCCATTCGGATTCATTATGGAGTGGGATCCGAGACGGTGGAACGTATTCTGGCGGGATCCCATGAACAGGGCGCTTCCTCGCAACTTGAGGAGTCTCATGACCTGGAGCACAAGGCGGAGGACGCCTCAGTGATCAAGTTGGTCAATCAGATTCTGCATCAGGCCATTACCGATCGTGCCACGGATATTCATTTTGAGGTCTACCGTGATGATGTGACCCTGAGGAGGCGCATTGATGGGATCCTGTATGATACCCCGGTATCAAGGAATATGGCGGCGTTATATCCGGCCATTATTTCCCGCATCAAACTGATGGCGGGGCTCAATATTGTAGAGCGCAGGTTGCCTCAGGATGGTCGCGCCCGGGTGAACATCGGGTCCCATCAGTTTGACTTGCGTGTATCCGTGGTGCCTTCCGTGCATGGCGAGAATATTGTCATCCGGATCCTTCCCACCTCGATGCTGTTCAGTATGGAGCAGTTGGGGTTGTCGCCGGATCATCTTCATATCTTGACCGATCTGATTCAGTTGCCGCATGGGATTGTGTTTGTGACCGGGCCAACGGGCAGTGGGAAAAGCACGACATTGTATGCGTGTCTGACCCGTCTGAATACAAGAGATCATAAGATTATTACAATTGAAGACCCTGTGGAATATGAGATCAAAGGGATCATGCAGACTCAGGTAAATCCCCGTATCGATCTGACCTTTGCGCGAGCGCTTCGCAGCATGTTGCGGCACGATCCGGATATTATGATGGTGGGCGAAGTCCGGGATCGCGAGACGGCGGAAATCACCATTCAGACGGCCCTGACCGGGCATCTTGTGTTTAGCACCTTGCACACCAATGATGCCGCCAGCGCGGCGATCCGTCTGTTGGATATGGGCGTGGACCCCTATCTTATTGCCTCGACGGTGCGGGCTTTTGTGGCGCAACGTCTGGTGCGCGTGGTGTGTGAACATTGTCGGGAATGGATTGAAGTCCACGGGCGGCGCTGTAGTCGCGGGCGGGGGTGTCCCCAATGCAATGGTACCGGGTATCGGGGGCGGGTTGCCATCAGCGAAATCATGCAGGTGCTGCCGGAAATTCAGGATTTAATTTTGAGACGCGCTACCGCCAGGGATATCCGCCAGCAGGCGGTTGCGTTGGGGATGAAAACCTTGGCGGCCGATGGGTGGGATAAAATTGAGAAGGGGATCACGACGGTGGACGAAGTGACCAGGACGACCTTTGACACCCTGACACACGTTGAGGGCGGGTGAAGTGCCGACCTTTGTCTATAAAGCCAAGCAGGGACCGGATAAAACCGTTGAAGGTGAAGTGTTGGCGGAAAATCGTGCGGCAGCTGTCGCGCGGCTAGAACGGATGGGCTACAGTCCGCTTTCCATCGAAGAACTCGCAGGGCGTCATCAGGTGGCTCCATCGATTCGTGTTCGAAAGATCAAGACTCGCGATATCACGGTCTTTACCCGCCAGCTGGGGGGGCTGTTGCGGGCTGGCGTCCCCATTCTCCGCGCCCTGACGACGATTCAGCAGCAAACAGAGAATGCCGCTTTCCGGGGTGTGGTCATGGAAATTTCCGGTGCTGTCAGGGATGGACGGACGTTTTCAGAAAGTCTGGGGCGGTATCCACTTTTGTTTTCTGAGTTGTTTGTCAATATGGTTCGCTCCGGTGAATCTGCCGGAATGCTGGATGAAATATTGATGCGTCTCGCGGAGGCGAGGGAGAGTGATGATGAGCTTCGTTCGCGGGTGATCTCGGCCATTGCGTATCCCGCACTGGTGCTTTCCGTGGGGGTGCTTAGTGTCTTCGTCATTTTAACTTTTTTCCTTCCTCGTATCATGCACCTTTTTGAGGGATCCTCTGTGGTGTTGCCATGGCCTACCCGAGTCGTGATGAGTGTGAGTACAGTATGCTCTAGCTATTGGGGTATTCTGGTGGTCATGGGGGGGATCATAATCTTGATGTTGGGTCGCTATTTCAAGACAGAGGCCGGGCGGATGGCTTTAGATGGGGCTTTGCTGAAAATGCCGGTGATGGGGGCATTTGCGCGAGATACTGATATTGTCAGGTTTGCACGAACCCTGTCACTTCTGGTCAAGGCGGGGATATCAGTTGACCGGGCGTTAACGTTAGCCGGGAATACGTTGGTGAATGGGCACTTGAGGTCGGCGGTACTGGCGGCGGCGGATGAAACGGTGCATCAGGGGGCCACGGTGGCGGCCGGGTTCAAACGACGAAGCGAAATTCCTGAATTTGTCACCAATATGGTGGCTGTTGGCGAGGAAAGCGGGAGACTGGACGAGGCTTTATTGGAAGTGGCCGCATTCTATCAGCGCGAATTGGATCGTGATCTCCGGCAGGTTACCACGCTTTTGGAGCCAGCGTTGATATTATTGGTAGGGGTGGTGGTGGGATTTATAATATTCGCTATGTTGTTGCCAATATTTCAGATCGGGCAAGCGGTTCGGTAGAGGAGAAAAAAGTTGTTCAGTTGTTGGGTTGCTGAGTTGTTAGGGAAACTTAGACGAATGACCCTCCCCCATAACAACTCAGCAACTGGACAACCCGTTTGAAGAAAGAAGGAGAAGCATGAAAAGACAACATCAGAACGGTTTCACTCTGATTGAACTCATGATCGTGGTGATCATTATTGCGGCCTTGGCGGCAATGGTTGCGCCAAATTTAATTGGCCGGAGCGATGAAGCTAAGGCAAAAATTGCCCAAGGGGATTTGTCCAGTTTGGATACCGCGTTGAAACTTTATCGGCTGGATAAAGGTGCTTATCCAACTGGAGAGCAGGGGCTTGAGGTGCTGTTGGCTTCGCCTGGGGCGGGCCGTGAACCCTATTTGGACAAGCCTGCCCTTGATCCTTGGCAGCGAAAATACCAGTACCGGTGCCCTGGGGTGCACAAACCTTTAGGCTATGATTTGTTTTCAGTCGGGGCTGATGGCAAGGAAGGCACGGGAGATGACGTTAAGAATTGGGAATAAAGGGTTTACGTTGATCGAGGTGTTGGTGGCGGCGGTAATTCTTTTCGCTGGTCTGGGGGCCGTCCTGAAAGCCTATAGTTTGGCAGTGGTTGCCATGGAATCAGCTGCGGATAAATTGGCCATTTTTCAGGTAATGCAGGAGAAGACTGCGGAATTGGATTTTCAGGTATCCGGGTCTGATATAACGCAACCTGCCGGGGAGGGGCGTCAAAAGGTGGGGAATTACGAGTATTTGTGGCGGATCCAATCCATTCGTCAGGTGTTGACGCCGCAAGTTTCGATTTTGCGCGCCGTAATCGAGATCTCGCGAGTCAATCGTCCGCAGGGTAGTAGTTGTGTCTGTGAATGGGCGCAATTTCGTGAAAAGGAGCAGGTCAGGTGACGAGAACAAGAGCAGATGGAATGACTCTTCTTGAGCTCTTGATTGCGACGGCTCTGGTGGCTGTGGCGATGTTGGTTGTGGCGCAGGCGTTTGCAGCTGGCATCAGGGTGTGGTCTCGCGCGAGCCAGTTGGCAGGGAATTATGCCGACTCAGTGATTGCCTTGGAGACGTTTCAGAGGGATGTGCGGAACACAATCTCGTGTCGCCTGAATGCCTTTCGCGGGGGTGAAGTCTGGCTGGAGATCCCCTCGCTGATTGTGGGCGCGGGGATTGATGATCAGCCAGGGTTGATCCGATATGATTTTGATGTTGCCGGGCAGAAGTTGGATAGAGTGCTAAAACCTTGTGACGTTCTAGTGCCGGGGGTGATGCGGCGTGAAACGTTGGCGGGCGGTGTCAAAGAAATATCATTTTTATATGCTGAGCGTGGAGAATCTTCTGGATCGGCTCTGGTATGGGGAAGGACGTGGGAGGGCCGGACGAATAACCCTGCGGCTGTGAAGGTGATATGGCGAGGGCAGCAAGGAGAAGAATTATTTGAGTTTGAACGAACAGTATCGTTGCCCTGCAAGTAATCAGGGGAGTGTCCTGATCCTGACGTTGTGGGTGATATTTATGCTGGCTATGCTGGCGGTTGCGGTGGGGGCCCATATTGAGGGGCGACTCGCACTGGCGCGGCGGATTGAGCAGCGGACAGTGGGGTACTGTGCGGCCCGGGTGGGGGTGGAGCGGGGGCTTGCACGTCTGCTTCAGGAAACCAATGGGTGGGATGGGCTTACAGAGCCATGGGCGGATTCGGCGACTGAGTTTTCGAATGGGGTTTCTGGTGCGGGGGTGTTTTCCCTGTCATATAAGGTGGAACGTTCTGATGGCGGGAGTAATGTCGTTTATGGGCTATCTGATGAGCAAAGCAAAATTAATCTCAGGGGGCGGCTTGAACCGATTGTCGCGCTGTTGGAGGTTGCGGGAGGGCTGAGCCACGAAGCTGCGATCCGGGCGGGGGAAGAAATTGATGCGGCACGAACCCCTGCGGCAGATAAATCCCCCTCGATTGGAGCCAAGACTGGCTGGATCGATTCGCATATTGAGCCGGGCCCCTTTAAGTCGATTTACGAGCTTCGTTGGATCAAAGGAGTGACCCCGGAGATATTTGAGAATATCAAGGAGCATATAACTGTTTCAGGGGGATTTCGGGTAAATTTGAATACTGCGGATGCGGTGGTGCTCCAAAGTCTCGGGATGTTGAGTGGAGGGGTGGGAGGGAAGGCGGCGCAAAGTTTAGCAAGGAAGATATTGCAGTTCCGTGAAAGGGGCGGTATTTTCAAGACTTATCAAGGGGCAGGCTTGGTGGCGGCGATAAGTGAGGAAATCAAGTTAACGGATGATGAGAGCCGTTTGCTGTCGGGAATGACTCCCTTTGTGACTGTGGCCTCTGATCATTTCAGTGGCCATGCGGAAGGGTGGCTGGCGAGCGGATCCGCTCATCAGCGACGAAGGGTGGACTTTGTGTGGGATCGCAAAGAACGGAAGTTTGAGTTTTGGCATGAAGACTGATTTAAAAATTCCATTTGGCAAGACCGTGCTGGCAGTGGAGCCAGGGAGTGAGTGGTTCAAGCTGGTTGAGATTAGCCGGAACCGTGACGAAGTCAAAGTCGTGCGGGTGATCGTGAGGCGGGCTGCGGAGGTGGAATCGCTGGCCGGCCCGAATCTTTTGAAAGCACTCGGTATTGGAGAGTTGGCCGGAGAGCCGGTGGTGATCTGTCTTCCACGTCAGGCGGTCAATGTCCGGCTGTTTGATTTGCCCTCCGGGGATCCGCAGGAGATTGCCGATATGGTGGATCTCCAAATTGCGCGCCAAACGCCCTATTCCCGCGATGAAATTGTTTTCGATTATCGTGTGTTCCGGTCGGATAAAGATGGTTATACCCGCGTCATGCTGGTGATTGCGCAAACCGGGATTGTTCGCCAGAAGTATCGTTTTATTGAAGATGCAGGACTGTCTGTGAGTATGGTGACCACCACGACGGATGGCTGGCTGGCGGCGCTGCAGGACGGGAAATTGGCCTTTTCTCAGCGGCTGGCGGGGGCTGCAGCATTTCTGGATGTTGACATGATGTCCAGCGATTTGGTGGTACTGAATCAGGGTGTACCGTTGTTCAGCCGCAGTCTTTCGGTGGGGGCGAGTCAATTATTGGCCGGGGATGAGCCTTCGCGTGATAAAGCTGTGCAGGAAATTTCCATGGCACTCGAAACCTTTCGGAATGAAGTGCCGTCAGTTTCGATTGTGGCCGTGGCATTGGCTGGGACAGCAGGGGGGAATCAATCCTTTGTTAAGCTGTTGACGTCGGTGTTGGGGGTTGAAATCATTCCTGTAACCGGTGCGGGAGCTGACGCTTACGACAAAACTGGGCCTGAGGCCGCAACAGTCGTATTGACGGGTATTATTGGGGCGGCTGCGGCACCGGAGCGGCTGCAGATCAACCTAACTCCTGAGTCTGTTCGGCTACGAAAGTCGGTGATGGTCAAGGCGCGCCAACTAACGATGATGGCCATGCTTATCATGGCGGTTGTTGGCCTCATGTCATTATTTGTGGTGAGTCGCATTAATCGTCAGCAAGTTTGCCTGAACGAATTAAACATTATGATCAGGCAGACAACGGCTGACGCCGATCGAATTGATGCCATGAGCCGAAAAGTAGTTCTTGTTTCTGAGCGCATGGCGATCAGCATGACCCCTGCCCGGGCGCTGGTGGAACTTTTGGGGCTTGCCCCTGAGACTATGGCCTTTACTTCGATTCAGATTTCAGAGGCCTCGCAGCTGGTTTGCCGGGGATCGGCGGAGACGGTTGCCGACACAGTACGGTTGGTAAACTCAATGGAGGTTTCTTTGCTTTTTCAGAACGTTAAAAATACGCGGACGGTTTCCGGAAAAGATCGAACTGAGTTTGAGATTGCCTGTGAGTTGGAGAAAAAACGGCCATGATCGCTCTTAAATCAATACTTCCCCGGGGCCGGGATGCCTGGGTTATCGTTGCGGGAATTGTTTGCGTTATTCTTCTGTTAGGGGGGATTGCGTTGGGACCCGTTAGAAATAAGTTTCGCGAATTGGAAAATGATATCGTAGCCCAGGAGAAGACGCTCGCAAGAAACTTGAGGATTCTTTCACCTAATGCGCGGAAAGCGGTGGAGAATGAGTATCAGCAATATGGGTTGCGGATCCAGAAAAAGGGGTCTTCGGATGAAGAGAATTCTCAGATGCTGGCTGAGCTTGACCAGCTGGCCGGGCAGAGCAAGTTGACGTTGCTGGCTACAAAACCTCAGAAAACCAAGCCAGATCGAGACTGCGAAACGTATGTCGTTGAGATTGAGGTCGAAGGGGAGATGCCGGTACTAATGGGCTTTGTTTACGGCATCGAAACGTCTGCACAGCTATTGCGAATTGATCGTCTTGTGATTGAATCAAAAGATGGTAAGTCGGCTATCGTGAAAGGGGCGCTAACGGTCTCGAAAATCGTTACGTTATGACCCATTAAAAAAGCTTCAATTACGATTGTCGACGGATACAGTCTGTGGTATAGTGTGTAGTGTTGAGATAAGAAGAGGTTCGCTTTTTAAAGACCATTTATTTCTGGGGGATTAGAAATGAAAAATAAATCAGCGGTTTCCGTTGCAGGTGTATTAGCGTTTCTGTGTGCGGTAGTTGCGGCTAATGCGTATGTGTATGATGGTTTTGATACTCCCGTATCTGCGCCGTCAAATGCGCTCGGATGGTATGGCACGAGTGATGTGATTGTGACGAACAAACCTGCAGGTGGGTTTGGAACTGGATCCCTTTATATCCCAACGCTCAATTCCGTTACTAATACACCGGTTATCACTGTGTCTGACAGAAAAGTCTGGACGGATTTTTACACTGTCCCTCGTCGCTTCATCTCGGAGAGCGGAACTGCGCCAACTGTAGATACCAATGCAACCGCTCAGTTTTTCGTCAATTCTAATGGTTTCTGGGTGACCATTTCTGGAAATGGAACCAATGTTTGCACAAATTCATTTCTTAACGGTATTAAATACCCCACCGTTGATCAATATTCTGTATTCTATCATGTAAGTGTATTGCATGATTATTCAAATACGAATTGGTCATTATTTGTAGATGATGTACCGATTGCTACGAATTTAAGTTTCCTTGCTAGTGGTGTTACGACGCATTCATGGTTTCAGGTTCAAAATTTAGGCGGGAACAGTAATAATGTCTGCTGGTTGGATGATTTTTTGGTGACCAATAGAATGGCTACGACGGGAACAGGGAATAATACGATAACCAATGTTGTCCCTGGAACGACCATACCGGTCGCTGATGCGTTGGCTGGGTTTGGTTCAATGAGTGATCCGCGGCCGACAAATGAAGTGGTCGGCACGGTTGGTGCTACAGTTACTTTGGCATTTGGAGGGGGCGCGAATAATGGCAGGTTCATTGTTTTAGGCACATCGCAATCTTCACTAAGCGGCCTTTCAAGTAATGGTGTTCTTGATGATGAAGGCAACTTCTCTGCGGATCTTGCATCATTCAATGGGGATAGGAAATATTACAAAATCGTAACAGTATCAGATGATAATTTAATAGCCGTAACCAATGACGAAACCTATGCAGCTTTCAAGCAATACACAGATAGAAATAAATATTATGTTATTGGCGCAAACGTTATTTATCAAAATCCTACAAACAGGACAATGGCGGGCGCGATGGGGATGCAATTGAAGTACGGGTTGGGCCTCGATGATTTAATTACAATTATAACAAATGGTGTGAATCTTTGTACCTATAGGCTAGAGGGGGTCGCTCCTTATTCTTGGAACGGTACAGGGGATGAATTGGGGACAAATCAGTGGGCGCAAGGGGTGGGAATGCTATTGAAGAGATCATCATTGGGAGTAGCATCAGCCTCATATTATTTTGGGATTAAGGAGACAAATGCAATAAGTGTAGCCGTTAAAAATGACACGTGGTCCTATTTGTCGTGGCCGTATAACGCAACAAACTTCAGTGGTGATGGGTCAAGTGTTTTAGGATTTACTCCCAGTGAGAACGATTATATTTACATTCAAACTAACGGGAATGCAAATTTCATCCCTGCGAGATTTAAAGACTTTGTTTGGAAAAAGGGCGCAAACACAAATCTTTTGGGTAGTGCTATTTCTCTAACTCTTCAGCCTGGTGATGGGATTATTTATAAATCGAAGGGTGGCGATCGAGTTTTCTCATCTGTAGGTCCTTGATAATATAAGTTTTAAGGGGGTAAATAAAATGAAAGACGAAATAATTAAATCAGTATTAATGGTGATGCTGGCATTGCTGGGTGGTTCGTTGAGCTTGGCGCAAGTCGCGGATCTTGAAAAACCGACCGCTAATTTAACTGAAAAATGGGATACAAATAGTTCTGGTTGGGTGGCGAGTGATGCGAAGAGTGGATGGACAAACGGAGCAATTGCAATAAACTGTCCACTATTAGGCGAAGGTGATTATCTACCAACAACATATATGCTTAAAGCTGTGAATGGGGCTTCAGGTAATATATTTCAAGGGGATTATTCGAAAATAGAGTCAGTTTCGTTTGAGGTACAGCCGAATGAAATACATGCTAAACCTAGGTTTTATTTTGTTTCAGCAAATAGTGGCAAGCGGACATGGAAATTTCCTTTTCTTGACACATATATAAATGGTCAAAAAAGTAATATAAGTATTCCCTTTGTGTATTCTGCTAATTGGTCGACACAGATTGGTTCCACCTCTCTAGAGAACTTTAACATTGATAAAACAAACGTTTCTGAAATAGGTTTCATTTTTACAAGACAGGCTGATTATCGGATGGTTCAACAGTTTGCTGTTGATAACTTGAAGCTGGTGGGGCCTTGGAGTGGACCGTTTAGCAATGGTGTTTCTTTGGCGTGGGTAATGGAGTCCGGATTGACTAATGATTTCGGTTCGGCAGGTATAGCAGATAATGATGGTGATGGCTTTAGTAATGCGGCGGAGTTTTTGGCCGGTACTGATCCAGTAAATTCAAACTCATTCTTTAAAATTGAAATTGCTCGGAATGAGGCCGGAAAAATGGTTGTTAAATGGAATGGCAACCGGGATGTGAATTATGAAGTGCGTGAGGCTAATAGTTTGGGTTCTGACGGCATATTCGTAACAAAAACCAATATTGCGACATCGGCAGTGAAAGCTGAAGAAGTTGAGGTCGATAATTCAGATAGTAATTCAAAATTCTTTAAAGTGGTCATCAGTCAGAAATAGTGGGGAAAAAATGAAAATCACAAATATTTGGCTATTAATTATGACAGTTGGTTTTTTTGTAACGCAGGCTAAAGCTACGCCAACTATGGGTGCGGTTTGGAATTTTGGCGGCAATTCCTCTAGTCAATGGAGTGCTGTCGATTACAGTAGTCCAGGTCTTAGTCCTACAGTTGGTGGATCCGGGCAAAGTGTGACGCTGGAATTCGGGACCGGTGGCCTTGCACCTGCTGCAACACTATCAACGGTTGGTGCAGCTTATACGGAAAATTATGCTAGTTTCAATGATCCTAACTTAGCTTTGAGGTTTACTTTTAATCCGGTTAATGTTGATCCTGCCGAAAATCTAGTATTATATTTTGTGTCCGGAGGGAATACTTGGAGAGCTAATAATCTTAACACACTGAGTACGCCAGGGCTCCAAACATATACAGTCAATATTGGTTTGGAGTCGTACTGGACTCACACAGTAGGGAGTGGTGTTACTTGGAGTACAGGCTTTGGTAATATTCAAGAGATTGGGTTTTATGTTGTTGGCCCTAATCTAGAGTCAATACAGCAGTACACGTTTTCTGATATTTCGCTTACCTCTCAAAGTATGGCGGTTCCCGAGCCCGAAACAATCTGGATGATTTTTATGGTTTTGGCTTCCTTGTCCCTCACATTTCGGAGTCGATTATCTGGACTTGCAGCTCAAGTGAAGATGCAAATTAAAGCCTGATAATATAAGATGATTTAAAGGCCGAACTGAATAAGTTCGGCCTTTTTTTGTTGTAGGCCAAGAAAATAAGGAGTCAGATCAGGCTACTGATAATATCCCGAGAGAAAATAGACTGAAGGTGGCAATGTATGAAGGAGTCAAGGAGTCGATTAGCTGACTCGGATTGCCTTGGGGTACTGAGGGTCCTTTTTGCCATGGCGGGTGTATCTGTGCTCTCCCAGCCTCTTAGCATTCCCAGCACATCATGTGTTAGTGGCAGCGTAATGCTGTCATCGTAACCCTTAAGGCAGTCATTACAAAGAAGTCCGCCTCGTGATATTGAAAAAGTAACTGGGCGGTCCAGGGGAAATGACTGAGTCCCGCAATTGAGGCATTTTGAGAGTTGAGGGGCTACTCCCAAATGTTTAAGCAGTTTCAATTCTGACCAGTTCAATACTGTTTCTGATGTGCCTTGTGTGGCAAGAAAATCTAGAGTTTGTTCAGCCCAGTCAAACAGCGTCGGGCAGGCGGCTCCAGGCGGCGTCAGACGGCTCAGGAGATCGCAAAGGTAGGATGCCGTGAATGCAGCTCGCCAGTCGGTCCTGAAGGACTGCCTTGTGGCGAGTGGCGAGCATTCCTTAAGGATGTGCAGAGAACTGTGGCGGCTTTGATAGAAGAGCAGTTCGCAGGTGTAGAAACAGTCATATTGGCCCACCAAATTGCTTTTAATACGCTTGGCGCCTTTGGCGAGTGTGACCGTACGACCGTGATCCGGTGTGAGCCAGGTGATAACCTGTGAGGTTTTTGAGTAAGGATCCAATCGGAGTACAATGCCTGTTGTCTTGATGATCATGGGTGCTTGCAGATCTATTCCCTCTCCCCTCGAGGGAGAGGGTTAGGGTGAGGGGGGCCAGAGTCCATAAGCTTTGGCGTCTTTTAGCCATCGGAGTTCTCTGCGACGCATCTGTTGACGTCGTTTTGGCGTGTTGTCATCCGCGCCAGACAGATGGTCACACCCATGCGCCAGATAGAGTGCAAGTTCTTGATCAGGGCCTTTAAAGGTCGGTCCTAGTCGACAGGCGAGTTCAACATTGATGACGATTTCACCGCTTACTTCATTCTTGGACTCGCCCGGCATGGGCTCAAAATTAAAGCTTATGACATCGGTGGCATAATCATGGCCAAGATGTGCTTGGTTGACCTTGCGGGACTCCTGGTCGCTCACTAACACCACTGATACCTCGCCCCATTTAATTCCCCGCCGCTTCCCTGCTTTAACCAAAAAAAACTCAGCCAGCTTTCGTAGCGCAAGCCTATTGAGTTTCATTCGATTTTGTCGATCGATTACTATCGCTTTTGTAGTCATGTTGTTGAGTTGCCCGGGTGTTGGATTGATGAGGATAAGCACAATGTGGGGCTTTCAATTAGCAACTCAGCAACCCGACAACTCAGCAACCTTTCTTCTCCTCCTGCTTCGGATAGGCGATTCGGGAATGAAGCATGTTGGATAGACAGAATACAAAAGCTCGTTTGACGCGGGATAGCTCTTCAAGTGTCATTTCGCAATCATCCAACTGATTGTCTTCAACGCGGGCATCGACTATTCGGTCCACGAGTTCTGTAATGCCTGAAGCGGTTGGCTTTTCGAGAGAGCGAGAGGACGCTTCGACGGAGTCGGCAAGCATAATGATAGCGGCCTCTCGCGAAATTGGCTTGGGTCCGGGATAACGATAGCTCGATTCGTCCACAACCGCTCGTGCCTTATTTGGGGAGGCCATTGACTCAGCTTGAGCTTGTCGCCCTGCTTTATGATGGAAATAGACCACCAAGCCAGTACCCTGATGCTGTTGGATGATGTCGATGACGGCTTGTGGCAGCTTGTAAAGCATCGCGAGGGTAATGCCCTCCTTGATGTGAGACATAACCAGTAGGGCGCTCATGCTTGGCGCCAGATCGTCGTGTGGATTCTGGCCTGTCCGGATATTCTCAGTATAATAATCCGACTTGGTGATTTTGCCGATATCATGGAAATAGGCACCAACTCTGGCCAGTACTGAATTGGCGCCAATCTCATCCGCAGCGGCTTGTGCGAGGTTCGCTACCATCAGACTGTGGTGGTAAGTGCCCGGTGCCTCGAAGGCCAGGCGTTGCAGTAAAGGATGGGCAAGATCGGAAAGTTCCAGAAGGCTCACGGTAGAGGTGAGCCCGAAAAGGGACTCGCAAACGGGGAGCAGCAACAAAACAAGCAGTCCGGCCATGAGCCCTCCTGCAACGCTCGCTCCGATCAGGCTTGAGGCTTGTAAGGCATGAGTTGGGATGCGTTCAAATAAAACCCCAAGACATGCGATTTGAAAAATCCCGATCAGGAATCCGATGCGAATAACTTGCGTTCTCCGTCTGATCTTTTTAAGCCAGCGAGCGGAGGCGGCTGTTGCAATGAGGCCGGCGACCAGTAAGGGTGCACTCCCGTTACCCACAACAAAGCAGACAAGGGTAGTCCATAGGCCGACAACTATGGCCGCACCCCCGCCTAAGAGGATGCCGGAGAGCAATGGGGCCAATGCAAACGGGATAAGCATTTCCGCGGAAGTATGTGTGAAGACGGGGCCGTGATCAGTGAGATGAATTAGAATGCTGCCGGGAATGATGGTGAATAGTGCGCTCATGGCCAGCAAGAGAAGGTGGGTATTGCTTTTGAAGATTTTCGGGGCGAGAACCCGCAACATCATTGCTGCAATGACGGTTATAATCAGGAGGAACACCTCGTCGCCGATATTGGCGACAGTCAGTTTGAAGGTGCCTGCTTTATCATCGATACCAGTATATAAAAGCATACTGGCAGCACCCCAAAGAAATACGCCGATAAGCAGCGAAATGGAGGGTTGGTTCCACCAGCCGATATCAATCCTCAGAGGTTTGCGACCTCCGTCTTTGTAGCGTTCTTTAAGCCGCTGAGACCTGAATTTTGACAGCCATTGCTTCATAGGTTGTTGAGCCCGTGACAAACCAGACTTAACTTGATACAAGCCATTAATACATTTTTGGAGCCAACTGGCAAGAATGAGTAACCAGAAGCAATCATATCTATTTGTTGGGGATGATGAATATCCTCTTAACCTAGCCGCCCGGCAATTGGTGAACACCCTTGTGTCTCCTGCAGACCAGGCTTTTGGTCTTGAGGTAATCGAGGGTCGGGCGGATTCGGTAGACGATGCACTTGAGGTGACCAGGCGCTGCCATGAGGCGCTTGTGACTCCCGGTTTTTTAATGACGGGTGATAAAGTGATCTGGTGGCGTGGGGTCTCTTTCCTGGATGCGCCTGCCGAAAAGGAGGATTCCACCTCTGGCGGATCATCCGATGACAATGACAGGGTGAAGGAGGCGGTCAAGGGGCTTGTCGCGGCGATCCAAGCTGGGCAGGCGGGGAACACGGTGTTGCTGGTGACTGCTCCTAAAGTGGATAAACGATCGGCTTTCTATAAGTTATTCTCGAGCCGGTTCGAGGTCCGTGAATTCTGCCTGCCCGACAAAGCCTATCTCGTTGAGCGCGTAGGGCGTGAGAAAATCATCGCCACATTCAAGGAATTGGGCGTGGTATTGGAGCCCGAGGCGTTAGAGTTGTTTCTGAACCGGGTGGGGGCAGATTCCCGGCAAATTTATATGGAAGCCGAAAAACTCACCCTGTTTTTAGGGACACGCCGTCGAGCCACCGTTGAAGACATCAAAATGGTGGTCTCCACGACCCTGACTTCGGTGATGTGGGATCTTCTAGACGCAGTGGGTGAACGAAAATTACCGGAGGCCCTTGAGGTGCTACGCGATCTGCTGGCAGGAAAAGAAAATCCTATCGGTATTGTCGCCTCGCTCTCTTCTCGGATGCGTGATTTGGTTTTATATCGAGAGGGACTGGATCAAGGTTGGGTGCGAATTAGAGGGGGCGGATCCCGTGAAACGGCGGAGTGGACTGGTGGTGTACCAGGAGAGGTTGTGGACGTAATTTCCTCAATCCTTAAGCGCCCGCCAGACACTATTCATCCTTTTGTGGTGAGTAAGATGGCGCAACAGGCTCGTTGCTATTCTGCCTCTGCATTACGTCGCAATCAGCGACTGTTGTTGGAAACATACGAGACCTTAGTTTCGAGCAGTGTGCCAAATCAGACAGTTTTGGAACTTATGTTGATCCGGCTGATGACATAAAAAAGCGCAGAGTTGACAGCGGGCCAGTTTTCGATAAGGTTTGTCCCACTTTTCATCAAGGCCAACATAGCTCAGCTGGTAGAGCAGCGCATTCGTAATGCGCAGGTCGTCGGTTCGATCCCGACTGTTGGCTCCATTACATATGCATACTCCAGAATGCGGGTCATCTTTATTGATGCATACAAAAATATGCGGTTATTTTGGATAATATGGTGATATGGGGTAACAAGAGTGCTTGCGTTTATGGTAGGGCTTTGGCAGTTTCTTTTCCCTTGAAAACGTCGTTTCAAGTCGGTTCCCATGGACGAGTGTCCGGGGCGGCATGGGGCGATTTCTTGGACCACACTGAATCAGGGAGAACTGTATATGCCGAAGATCACTTTTATGGGCGCGGGTAGTACCGTCTTTGTCAAGAACGTCATCGGGGATTCGCTCCTCAGCCCGGCGCTGCAGAATTCCGAAATCGCCCTCTACGATATTGATGCGCACCGGCTCAAGGAGTCCAAACAGATGCTGGATATCCTCAACACCAACATCAACCAGGGCAGGGCCAAGATCAGCGCTTACCTCGGTGTTACCAACCGTAAGGCGGCCTTAAAGGGGGCGAACTATGTGGTCAACGCCATTCAGGTAGGTGGCTACAAACCCTCCACCGTCATTGATTTCGAGATCCCCAAGCGGTTCGGCCTGCGCCAGACCATCGCCGATACCCTTGGTATCGGCGGCATCTTCCGCGCTCTGCGCACCATTCCGGTCATGCTGGACTTCGCCCATGATATGGAGGGCGTCTGCCCTGACGCCTGGTTGCTTAACTATACCAACCCCATGTCCATGTTGACCGGCGCCATGTTGCGCGGAACTAGTATTCGGACCGTTGGCCTTTGCCATTCGGTACAGGTTTGCGCCGACGGTTTGCTGCGCAATCTGGGTATGGCGGAGAAGGTCTCCAAGTTGCGTTGGAGCATTGCCGGTATCAACCACATGGGATGGCTTTTGGAAATCGCTGACGGCGATGTCGATCTCTATCCTGAAATCAGAAAACGTGCGGCGCGGTTGGTGGCCGAGGCCCGGCGCAAAGGTGCGACAAAGAACTGGGATATGGTGCGGCTCGACATGATCCGCCACTTCGGGCACTACATCACCGAATCCTCTGAACACAATGCGGAATACACCCCTTACTGGATCAAGAGCCAGTTCCCCGGCCTCGTCGAGGAATTCGGTATACCCTTGGATGAATATCCCCGCCGCTGCATCAATCAGATCGCGGATTGGAAAAAGCGCAGCGTGGAGCTGACGCGTTCTTCCCAACTCAGTCACACCCGTTCCCATGAGTACGGCTCCTATATCATGGAAGCGATGGAGACCGATGTGCCGTTCCGGATTGGCGGCAATGTGCTTAACCAGGGACTGATCACCAATCTGCCCTCCAAGGCGGTGGTGGAGGTGCCTTGTATGGTGGATCGGAATGGCGTCCAAGGCTGTCATGTGGGCGAACTGCCGGAACAGTGTGCCGCGCTCAACCGCACAAACATCAATGTCCATCTCATGGCGATTGAGGCTGCGTTGACGGGCAACAAGGATGCGTTGTATCAGGCGGCCTATCTCGATCCGCACACCGCCGCCGAGTTACCGCTCGATAAGATTCGCGACCTGTGCGACGCCCTCATCAAGGCGCATGGCAACATGCTGCCCAAGTTCAAGAGTCGGGTTGAAAATCAGCCCAATAACTGGAAGCGAACGAATAGTAGTCGCATCAGACAGACTTTAGATAAGGTACAAGCATGATCAATATATTTCAGCCTTCTTCAGGCGATACGGTAACTCTTTATGCCGGGTCTGAATTAGCCCGTCTGTTGACTACCTTGGCTTCGGAGCCGGTGGCCATCAATTCTAAATCTGAAGCGGAGATCCGATTGCGGGTGGCAATGGAAGTTGATCCAATCCTGGAGGCAGGGGAGATTGCCATCAAATCGGAGGATTCTGTGGCCCGACTGGGCGGTGGCGATGCCGCTGCCCTGCTTCATGCCGTCTATACCTTCTGTGAAAAGCTCGGGTGTGTATTTGATTTTTCCGGTGAAAATCTCCCGCCTCGGAGGTCGTTATTAAAGTTTCCGACGTTGAACTTGCGACACCGACCCACTGTGCGGGAACGCGGGATTCGGATGCACTTGAATTTCGTCCAGGATCAGTCCTTCTTCTCTGAACCGGAGTTCGCCGCCTTTATCGATAACATGGCTCGTCAGCGTTTTAATTACCTGGCCTTCCACATGTATACGCCGCAGCAGTGGTTCCCGTTTTCGTATCGCGGCGTTAAGCCGCTCGATCATTCCCTGGGTAATCTCCGCCGCAAGCCGTTAGCCGCGGACATGATCGGGCGTCGTAAAGTCAAGGTGAAGGAGCACTGGTTCCCTCGTGAGTTTGAGGCTATCACGGATCCGGAAGCCCTGCGTGAGGCGGTCTATTCCCGCTATAAAAAGATGATGGCCCGCGCTCATGCCCGGGGCATTCGCAACAGCGTCTCGATAGAACCTGAATCCATGCCGCCCGCTCTGGCCGAGAAACTTCCCGAGTGGACGTCAGGTGAAGCCTCTGCTTTGGCTGGGTCTGGCGATCTGACTAAAACCTGGCAGGAGGAGTGGTCGGGTGTGAAATTGGCGGAACCGAATTTGCGGCACCCGCTGGTGATTGATATTGCTGTGGAGCGCGTTCTCCAGGGTATTGATGCATTTCCGGATCTGGATGAGGTGCAGTTGATGTCGCGTGAGGGTGTAGCCTGGCGTCCCGAAAAAGGCGAAACGATTGAGGCGGAAGTGGCCCGGTTGACGGAAAAATTTGGATTGCCCCCGGAGGCGTTCGACCGCGAGGCTTTGGGCCATGTGGTCACGCCGGAGCCGGGACCTGAAATGAATCCCAAGGCACATCCCTATTGGACGGTGCTTCCAGGTGACTGTTTCTATCCGACCGTCATCGGCACGTTGCGCTTTGTGGAATTTTCCCTTGCTATCTTGAGTGATGAGCGCGTCAGGCGCAAAATCGCGGAACGCCATCTTGAAACATCCATTGCAGTCTACAGTCCCAACCCGGAGACGATCCGGCTGATGATGCCCGGAGTGGCGCGGATGCTACCATGCGGTTCGCGCTTCCATTGTCTGGCGGACTATGGGGCCCGTGACATTGCCAACAATCTGCCGGCCTGGAAGCCGGTGGCAGAGGCGGGACACCGCATTGGGGTCATATCCTGGCTGGAATTCGATGGCACCATGATGTTGGCTCAGGGGTGGACGGATTCTCTGATTGAGAACATAAAACGTGCTTCCGAGATGGGGGTCGAAACCCTGTACTTCAATCACTGGCGGGTCCGCGGACTGGAGCATAATGCTGCGGCCGCCGCCGCGCTTTGCTGGGATGTCGGGCAGGAGCCGGACGTGTTCTACGCTGACTACTTCGGTCGTCTTTTCGGAACGGCGGCATCAGTACAAGCCATCACCGCCTATCGGCGCTTGGAGGAGGCCACGCTTTATGCCAAGACCAATAATTACAATATCGGTTTCACGGGCGACTGGGTGATTCAAAATTCCACGGAGGCGCCGGGTTATTATTGGCGCCGACTCAATCGTTCCCGTGACAATTATGCTGCTGCTGCAAAAGAGTTTGAGTGTCTCATTTCCAAAGTGACCGGGCCAGGGCGACGTCAGGCGGAATACATGCGGGACTTATGCCGGATCAGTGCCATGCACATTCAGGCTGTCAGTCATCTGCAGAACGCAAAATTGCCGCTCATGGGCTACAAGGCCTGGCCGGTAACGAATCCGATGGCCGCCTGGCCGCCCCCGGAGAAGTTGAAAGATCTGGTGCGTGAAGCTCAGAAGGCCGTCGCTCTCGAAAAGAACTATATGCGAACCTATGCCCGCTGGGTCAAGTCCTGTGACGAGCAAGGTCAATTGGCCCTCCATCATCAGGGCGTGATCGAGCCTTTTTCGAAATTTGCAGCGGCTTTGGCAGCCCGGCTTGTTGAAGAAAGCCAAGCAGATGATCATGGGAAGCGAATTCACGGTTGCGAATAAATAAAAAGGGAAAATAATGACGATGCGCAGCGTGATTCTCTTTTGTGTGATGGCGGGGCTGGCGGCAGGGATGGTGTGTCGTGCCCAAACTCCTGTCCCTGATGAGCGTGGATTATGGCAGGTCTGGGCTGCAAGTACCAATGCCGGCGATGCTCATGCAGCGGTGGTGGCGGCTTGTCGGGAATTCAGAACGAAGTCCCCGCAGGATTCCTTAGGGGTTGTGATTGCTGGTTTGGAAGCTTGGCATCAACTTAAGATGGGGAAAACCAACGAGGCGAGTGCGTTGCTAGAAACGATGTTGTCGGTGCCGGAAAATGCGACGTATCTTCAGGTAGCCAGTGCTGATATGGCGCGCGGTTGGCTTACCCGGCTGGATCGGGAGAAGGTTCGGGGTGCGCTGAAGAAAATCTATGCGCGGGATATTGAGTTCCCCTCATCATTGGAATCGATCAAGGCCCTCAAACTCAGTTCTCTTCCCCCGTTTACTGATCGGTGGGGCAAGCCCTGGGTGTACCGTCAGGAGTCTCTGTTAAAAGGGATGAATACCCAGCAATATGTTCTGGAGTCCACCCGACTGGGAGTGCGCTCCGATCTGGGGAAAGCGTTGGCTGTGCCGTATGCGAGTGGCATCAATATCGAACCCGTCCGTCTGGCGCCGGGCAGCACTGATACCGTTGAGTTTACGACTGCCGCAGGGAAGTCAGCTTTTCTTCAGGCAGGCGGAACCCTTAATAGTATTTCCGTAGCGTATCTGGGAGGAAAAATCATTGTGCTGGCCGATGAAAATCATTGGCGCGTAGTGCTGAAGCCGCAATGATTCCGCCATTAGCTGTTGTGTATCGACTTGGTTTTGGTAACATTCCAAAAACGGTCTGATAAACAAAGGAGCGAGCGCAGATGAGTAACACATTCTTTGTGAACATGCTTGCTTGTGGAGTGTGTGGGCTGCTGTTACTGGCGATACCGGTGTGTGGTCAGGGTGATGCCTCTTGGAATGCCACTCCCAACGACGTCAATAATCTCCTGAAAAGCATGAAGGATATGATCGGCGTGAGCTACAAAACGCAGGTCGCGACGCTGGAGCAGATCGACGTTGATCCGGCCAAGAATCCTCTCCTGTATCGGTCAGGGCATTACAATTATTCCTACACGGAGGCGCAGCGCAAGCGGCTTCGTGAATATGCGCTGGCGGGCGGCATGTTGGTTTATAACACCGGACTGGGCTCGGCTCCCTTTTATCGCTCCACGATCAAGGAACTGGCGCTCATTTTTCCTGAACAACCGGTGCAGAGGCTGACCTCGGATCATCCCGTTTTTCACGCCTATTATGATGTGGATCGGGTAAAGTATTGTCCCGGCGTGAAGAAATCAGGGTTTATCGGCGATGAGCCCTGGTTCGATGCAGTGGAAATCAACTGTCGGGTGGTGGCGCTGGTCTCGCGGTGGTGTATGGCGGTGGGCTGGGAAGATAAGGTGGAGCCGGAGTATCAGGCGTATGAGCCGGAATCTGCCAAGAAGTTGGGTGTGAATATTTTTTCCTACTCCTCGGCCATGCGGGCCTGGGCCAAAAGTCAGGCGCAGGGCATCAAGTTCGTTGATCGCCCCGAATCGAGCGCCGATAAGGTGGCCATCGTGCAGGTGATCTATGATGGGATCTGGAAAACCCGGCATGCGGGGCTGTCGGTGATCTTGCAAACGTTTAACCTGAAGACCGATGTGCCGGTTAAATTTGCCGTCAAGGAGGCCCGGCTGACGGATCCCGCCATTTTTAACGCCCCACTCATTTATTTGACTGGGCACGAGTATTTCACGCTCCGTAAGAGCGAGGCGGAACAACTCAAGAAGTACCTTGAAAATGGAGGCTTTCTGCTGGCTGAGGCCTGCTGTGGACGGAAGGGGTTTGATCTGTCGTTTCGCCAGTTGATGGCCGCGGTGTTCCCTGGCGCGCCCTTGAAACCCATTCCCCAGAGCAATGCGGTTTTCCGTACGCCCAACGATGTGCAGCAGGTGGGCGTGACCCCGTTGTTGCAGCAGGATCTGGGCGTCGCCGTGATCCAGCCGCGCCTTGAGGGGGTGGAGGTAAACGGCCATGTCGCCGTGATTTATAGCCCCTTCGGCATGGCGGGCGGCTGGGAAATGTCGCAGAGTCCTTATGCCAAGGGGTATGACGACGTCAGTTCCCAGCGTCTGGGGCAGAACATTCTGATGTATGTGGTGACGCAGTGAGGAAGCGGGTGGAGCAAGCCATGCCGGAATGTTCAGGCCGCAGGTTGGGCCTGGCGGTGGCAGGCCTGTTCCTGGTTGCCCACATCTCCCTGGGAGGCACTCCCAGCGGGAATGAGTTTGCCCGCGATCTATCGGAGGCGAAAACTCCGTCAGCACGCAAAATGATTCTGGATGATGCTCTGGGCAAACAGCATTTTTTCCGGTATCTGCGCATCGTGAACCTGGAGCAGGGCGAGTCTGGTGGTAATCCGTTTATCGAGCTAACCACCCGGGAACCGAGTTCCGGCATGATGGTTAAGCTGAAAGTTATGAAGAGTATGTCACTGGCAACCCTGAAAGAGGCGCCTGCGTCGGGAGTAGGCGATGCTGTTGCGGTTACAGGGGTCATCCAGAGCGCGGATCCTGTGAAGCGCGTGATGGTCCTTAATCCGGTAGTGGTGCGGTACAAGGATCTTCTGGCGCCTAAAGTGGGTAAGGAAATGCATTATGAGCGGGATTCGTCCGGAATTGTGTATTCCTTCACAGGCGGCAAAGAGGCGGTGAACGTTTCCAAGCGTGACGAGGACCTATTGAAAAATGAGGACGCCATTATTGCCGAGCGAGGTAAAGATGGCTGGGCAAGGTATCTTCTGGATGAAATTGCCAAGCGGGATAAGGCTGCGGATGAGGCGCGTGATAAGTTGGGAATCTATAAGCAAAGCGCGGAGCCGGCGGTGCCCGCCGCTCCATCGGTTCCGCCGCAGAGCGTGATCACGGACGATGAAAACTGAGACCTGACGATTATGGCTAAACACTCTAAACCCCTGGTAAATCTTGCGCCCAAGGAGCCTCAGGAGGAGGGGATTAAAGCATTCCTGAATTCCGAGGAAATGCATAAGCTCAGCCGGATCGTGCTCCTCTCCCGTTATGTCGTGGAAGGCAACCTGTCGGGTGCGCACCGGAGTCCTCTGAAAGGCGCCAGTTCGGAATTTGCCGACCATAAGGCGTACGGGGTGGGGGATGATCCCAAGCACATCGACTGGAAGGTATTGAGCCGTACTGATCGTTATTACATCAAGCGGTACGAGGACGAAACCAATCTCCGCGTGTATATCATTCTGGATCGCAGTAACTCCATGGGGTACGGCAGCGCGGGTGTCCGGAAATTTGATTTTGCCTGTCGTCTGGCGGCAGCCCTGGGCTACGTGGTCGTCAAGGCTCGTGACTCCGTGGGGATGTTCGTATTTTCGGATAAGATTGACATGGAGGTAGAGCCCCGTAACTCCTTAAACCACCTTCATAATATGCTTAAGCGGTTGCAGGGAGTGGAGCCGGCCTCCACCACCAATATGGCAGAAGCGCTTCATCAGATTGCTGCCTCGATTCATAAGCGGGCACTGGTGATCTTGATTTCAGACCTGCTGGATAACGAAAAAGAGGTCACGTTGGCGATCGCCCATTTCCGTAAGCGGCTGCATGACGTGATCGTACTCCATGTGCTGGATCCCGTGGAAATCGACCTGTCGCTCAAGCAGGGATTTGAGTTTGAGGATATGGAAACCGGGGAGCGTATTACGGTGGATCCCCGCGCCCTGGTGAAAGATTATCAGAAGGAGTTTGGTGCCTTTTTAGAACTTTACCGAACCACCTGTGAGGGAATGAAGGTGGATTACCGTCTGGTGCGGACAGATCAGCCGGTTGAGACGTATGTGAGGGCGTATCTGGAAGAGCGGCGGAGATTACCGAAATAACGTTATATGATTTCCTTCCTTAATCCCATATTCCTGGCGTTCGGGGCGGCGGTGCTCATTCCGCTCGTGCTGCACATGATCCAGTCCAGCCGGACGGTACGTATGCCGTTCAGCACGATCCGCTTCCTGAAGCTGGCTGAAAAGCGTTCGTCGCGGCGCATTAAAATGGAGAATTTCCTACTCTGGTTCCTGCGCACGTTGTTGATGGCCCTGCTTACGCTTGCCTTCGCCATGCCTATGGTCCGTACCAAGGATTTCGGGAATCTTCTGGGCCGTGCCGCCCGGGATGTCGCCATTGTGATCGATGGATCCTACAGCATGGACTACAAGATGGGGCGTCAGTTAGTCTGGAATCAGGCCACGGATCTGGCCGCCTCGATCATTGAGGGGCTTGCTGAAAAAGACCGGTTTTGCGTGTATTTGGCTGGCGATCAGGTGACGCCCATTTGCGAGCAATTAACGAGTAAAAAAGAGGAGACTGCCGCACGACTCAGGGCGCTCCCGATGCCCCTGGGCTCCTCTCAGCTCTGTCCTGCGACTTTAGCGGCGCTCGGCGTCATGGATCAGGATGTGAGCCGGGCCGAGCGGGAAATCCATATTATTTCCGACCACCAGTTGCTTCCCTGGACTCGATTCCAAAAGGCGCAAGCCGAGGCGGTGGGCACGAATGCGCCCGGTGCCTCGCCTGCTGGAGCCAAAGAGGGGGTCTGGGATCCCGCTAAGGTAAAAGATAATACCACGTGTTTCGTGACGCTGCTGGGGGCGCCCCTCCCGGAGAATGTTGCGACGGTTGACGTTGAGGTGGAGCCCAAGCTGATTACCGCGGAAACCCCCTGCCAGGTGACGGTACGATTCCTGCGCACGGGCCCCCGGCAGGAAACAGCAGCTTCCCTCTTTGCGGATGATAAGGAATTGGGCCGGCGGTCAGTTACGCTGGGCGATGGCGAGGCGAATGAAGCGAAGTTTATGGTTCCGCCGCTGGGCCCCGGTGTTCATACGATGCGGGTCGAGACCCCGGATGATAGTCTGGCTGTGGATAATGCATTTTACTTTCTGATCCGCTCCCGTGAAAAGTTACCGGCGTTGTGTGTGGGGTCACAGGATAACGCCCTGTATCTGCGTGCCGCCCTGGGAACGGCCCCCGGCGGTATCTCGACCATCGAGGTAAAGACCATTACGCCTGATAGACTGGCAGGGGAATCGCTGTCAGGCTATGCCTGTGTTTTCCTGTGTAACGCCATGTTGTTGGCCGGACAGGAGATCAAATTACTCGAACGCTATGTTGCTGCAGGGGGTATGTTGGTGGTGTTCGCCGGGGACGGTGGCGCCGTGTCGGACTATGGTGCCTGGACCTGCCTGCCAGCAACCCCGTCCGCCATCATTGATGTTCCGCTGGTGGATCGGAAGCGTTTGTTGAATTGGGACAAGCCGCAGCATCCGGTGGTGTGGGGCCTCAAAGAGGGGGGTATTTCTCCGAGCGTTGCGATCAAGCGCCAGTTGAAGTGTGAGACCATAAAGGAGAAAGCCGAGATCCTGATCTCGACGGGAGCGGGGTATCCCTTCCTGATTTCCCGCCCCAGCGGGCGGGGAGAGACGATGTTGTTCACCGTGTCGGCGGACCGCTCGTGGAGCGATTTTCCGCTATCCCCCTTCTTTCTGCCGTTGGCGCACCAACTCATCCAGTATGCTGCCGGCGTCGGTGCTGGCGTTTCATACTTGTGGGCGACAGACAGTCTTTCCATGGAGGAGTATTTGCCGGAGGCCACGCGCGATTCCGTTCTCAAAGGCCCGGATGGAAAGCCGATCTCCCTGCGAAGTGCCGTGGTGGAGGGTGAGACGGTGTCGTATGCGGAAGGTCTCACGCTGCCGGGACTGTATCGCTTGAGCCGGCCCGGGGCGCCGGGCGAAGTTCCTGCGCTGGCGATTAATATGCCGCGAGCGGAGTCCGACCTCACGCCGGTCAAGCAGGAGGATATCCCCGCGATTCTGGGGTTGAAAACCATGCAGGTTGCGACCAGCAGGGAAGAGCTGATGAAGAAAATTGATGATTTCCGCGTGGGCAAGACGTTGGATGAGCCGTTGTTGTGGCTGGCCTTGCTGGTGGCGATCCTGGAATCATTTTATGCCAATTTTCTCCTGCGGAAAGGGTCAAAGTTGACGGATTCGCTGAGTATCGCACCCTCCGGGAAAGTGAAGGATAAGGAAGCGTGATCATTTACGAACATACCGTGCCAGCTGCGGCGATTTGCATTGGGGTCACCTTGGCCCTGGTGGTCAGTGTCGCTGGCTACTGGCTTTACGTGAAGCGAAATTGGGCGCTGGCGCCGCTTATCGCGTTGAGGGCGCTTTTCTTAATTTTGCTGGGTTGGTGCCTGTTTATGCCCGGCGAGCGAACGGTTCAGACGCTCCAGCAAAGATCCAGGTTTCTTGTCCTTGTCGACAAATCCCGGAGTATGACCATGACGCCCGTAAAGGACGCCACGAACCGCTGGCAGGTGGCGCAGGAGGCTCTTCGGCGGCCGTGGTCGGCCGCCATGGCGGAGAAGTGCGATATTGATTGCTACTCCTTCTCAGACGAGGTGAGTGCGAAGTTGACACTCGAGGAGGCTGCGCGTCTGCCGCCTGACGGAACCTCAACACTGCTTCGTGATGCCCTGAAAAAACTGGTGGGCCGTTATGCGGGTCTGGATGTGACCGGGTGTTTGTTGTTAAGCGATGGGCTGGATACGCGTGAGGCATTCACGGATTGGGCTGTGGAAAAAAGGCATTTCCCTATCTTTTCATTACCGCTGGAAAAGGATGCCGTCTGGGAAGAGGAACCTGATGTCCGGGTTGAGACGGTCAGCACACCGCGCCGTGTCACGGTGGGCTGGCAGTCGGAATTGAAAGCCGTGATCTCGGGACAGGGGACCCAGGGCCGTCCGATACCCGTTCAGTTGTTCAAGGATGGCGCGCTGCTGCAGCAACTGGAGACCCAGATTCCGGCGGGCGGGGGAACCCGTGAAGTCGTATTCCCCCTGGATCATTCGGCTGTGGGGACCAGTACCTACCGTGTATTCCTGCCGCCTCTGATGAAAGAGGCGCAAACCAATGATAATGAAAGCGCGGTGGCCGTGCAGGCGCAGGATACCAAAAACCGCCTGATGTATGTCGAGGGGACGCCCCGCTGGGAATCCAAGTATCTCTCCCGTGTTCTCCGGGAGAGCAAACAGGTCAGCCCCGCTATTTTCCTGAGAGGGCCGAAGGGCAAGTTTATGACCTTTGGCGTCAAAGGGGATGTCGCTCCGGATATGCAGGAGTCACAGTTGGCGATGTTTAAGATTGTGATTCTGGGTAATCTCGACGCTGAAGAGCTCGGAGAGGGCCGAGCCAAGGCGCTGCTGAAATTTGTAGAAACGGGTGGGAGCTTGATTTTGCTGGGCGGAAGCAAGGCGTGGGGTGAATCGGGATTCTCTAAGACGCCGCTGAAAGCGTTGTTGCCTGCCAGGCAGTATTCGGAAAAAGCGCAGGAAGGTGAATTTGCCGTAGGTTTGACTGAACAGGGGCGTTCGCATGCCGCCTTCGCCGGGGATGCCGCATTTTGGGACAAGGTGCCGCCGGTTCTTTCGATCTTCCCGGGTGTGGTTCCCTCGCCGGCGGCGCGGGTGCTCGTCGAGGGTAAGACCTCTACAGGGATGCAACCGATGATTTTGGCCCAGGATTTCGGGCAAGGTAAGGTGGTCGCCATTTTCTCCGACTCGCTTTGGAAATGGCAACTGAGCCCGGATGCCTTGAAAAACAATCCCTACCCGCGTTTCTGGTATCAGTTGATTTCCTGGCTGTCGCCGAAGGCGGAGAAAATCGAAGGGAAGGATTGGGATGTGTTTGTCGATCGGGAGCAATGTTTCCTGGGGGAAACGGTTGAGATTACGGCCCGGTGGACCGGCGCAGAAAAACCGCTTGTTGGAATGGTTGTGAAAGCGGAGATCACCCTGCCGGACAAGCGGAAAATTCCCTTTACGATGACCAGTCAACTGGAGCAGGTTTTGGAAGGAAAGACGGTTCCCTCGTACAGTGTCAAGTTTAAGGGGGAAACGGCGGGGATGTTTGTCGTCCTGGCGGCGTCCGAGGCCGGGGGGCGGCGGCTCGAATCCGATCCGGTTTCCTTTGCGATCAAACCGTTTACCCCCGAATCGATTCCGCGGCCGCCCGCCCTCGAAACGTTGAAGGCTATCACGGCGAACAGTGGCGGGACGTTTTTTGAGACTGTAGATGAGATGGACCGGGCCTTGGCCTCCCTCCAGCCGAAGAAGTTGGAGCAGGAGATTTCTGAATATAAATCGTTATGGCAGCATTGGGCGATCATTAGTGGTCTAATAGCCCTGATTGCGGTAGAATGGATCATTAGAAAATTGCGCAATCTGACATAAGGTCCGTTTTGGCAGGGAGGATAAAATGACTCGAATGAAATGGATAGGCGGCGTGATGTTGTGTGGCATAATGGGACTGGCCTCTTTGCCCGTACTGGCGGAGTCAAACTTGTGTCCCAACGGCTCATTCAATTGCAAAACCAACCCGATTGAGGGGTGGAATGTTAATTATGCATGGATGGGTAATTCCAAATATACCGACAACCATACCTATGCGTCTTATCTGCCTGAATACAAGGGGCGGAGGAATGTATTAAAAATGAAGGTGCCCAGGTCGATTGAATCGAAAGTGGAAACCCCGCTGATGAAGTATGAGCCCGGAGATAGATACAAATGTACCTTCGATCTCTATGCCGATGTGGGAGAGGTGCGGATGTTGTTTCTGGGTTACAATTGGCGGCCGGGGATCGCCGCGGGCGAAGCCCCGAAGATTGAGGATATGAGGCGCATCTATAAGGGCGATGCCACCAGTACAAGCGGGGCATCCTGGAAAACAGTGACGGTGGTCTTTCCTCATGAGCAGATTTCAGAACTTGCGTATAGCCATCTGAAAAAAGTCAAATATGTAACGGTCATGTTATTTGTTCCGGGAGGCACAGACTACGTGGGTGACTTCTATCTCACCAACGTCAAGGTGGTGAAGCTGCCGGGAAAATGCACCGTGACAAAAGGGGCGACCAAGCCTGGCTCTGATGATAATGACTAGCGGCGTTCAGGAGGATCTTTATGGCTCCCTCAACATTAATTGGACAGCTTGAGAAAATCGGCAGGATGCTGAATCGATGGGGCGCGGAAGTCCGCCTGACTGTCGGTATTTCAGTACTGCTGTTTCTGCTGGAGGGCTTGGCCTTGTCAGACCTGCTGCTCCGTTACCAACGGGTTGGGCGCGTGGCCGCCTGGAGTCTGCTGGTGATCCTGGCGGGTGTTTTGGCTGGACGGGTTGCTCGGGCTCTGTCCCGGCGCCATACGCCCGAGGCCGTGGCGGTGAGTGTGGAGCGTGCATTTCCCCAACTGGATAATCATTTAATCAATTATCTACTGTTTTCCGCTTCCAGCCTGAAGGATTCCTTTATGGCGGCGTATGTCAAAATGGATATTCCGTTTTGGAGCGGACTGGATTTTCAGACGATGAAGGATCGGCGAACCCTGCGCCGGGCGCAGTTTGCGCTTGCGGGCGCACTCTTGCTGGCCTTAATCCCATGTGCTTTGGTGGGAAAGGCCTGGCCGGTGGCGATGTGGCGCATTGCCAATCCGTTCTCCCGGATGGCGCCCGTAAGCCTGACGCATATCCTGAGTATCGCCCCCGGGAATTCAACCTTGTTGCAGGGCGGAAATCTGACGGTGTCGTGTCAGGTTGAAGGCAAGTCGGGACATGAGGTGTGGCTCGATGTTCTGCCAGCGGATGGTGTGCAGAAGACGTTTAAACTGGGTACGCTGACGGGGCGTGGCGAGGAAGGGTTTTCCAACACCTTTTATAAAGTGACCACCGGTATGCAATATCGGTTTCGTGCAGGCGATGCGTTTACTCCTGATTGGTTCAAGATCACCTTGCGTCCCCCGCTGGCGTTCTCCTCCATTTCGGTAAAGGTTGAGCCTCCTTCTTATATGGCTCTGCCTCCGAAACAATACAATGCGCAGGCAGTGGCGATTGATATTCCTGCGGGCTCGGAAGTGGCGCTTGCAGTGCAGTGCAATGGGCCGCTGACAGGGCTTACTCTTTCAGGCCTTGGTACGCCGTTGGCCCTGGCACGCAAGGGGGATGACAAAGACTGGGGCACGAGCCTTCTTGTCACCAACGGTGCTGGCTTTATTCTTGCAGCGGTGGCGGCCAATGGAGACCGGGCAGAAACCACGTTGGCTTTCAATCTCCAGCCGGATCGCCCCCCGGGGCTCGTGATCAATTCTCCGCGGCAAACGGTGTCCTTGCTGCCCGGTGACGCGCCCGTGATTGACTTCACGGTTTCTGATGATTTTGGGCTGGGTGAAATTACCGTGGAGCGGGTTACTGACCCCAAGGATAAGACGGCTCCGGTTAAGGTACTCAAGACCTATAAGTGGGTGGCCAACAAAGGCCGGGATTTCACAACCCTTTGGAAAGGGGATGTCCGGAAGGTTTCCGAGACAGGGACCCTGACATTGCGGGTCGTGTCAAAGGATAATCGCACAGGCACACCCAATGTGACCGTTTCTCCCACCCTGGTGTTTACGTTGGATGACGTGTCGGCTGCGGCAAAGAAACGTGACGAACTCGATAAATCGGGTGCGGCGGATCTAACCCGGGTGATTGAGATTCAGCGTGAGAACCTTGCCCGGACCCGGCAACTTCTTGGGGTCTTGGATACGAGCACTCCAGACCAATGGAGCGAAGCGGGGGCTCAGCAGGAGACGATTCGGGGGATTGTTAAGCAGCTGTTCGAAAAAGGGGGCGGTCGGTGTTTGGGGAATTTGCTTGGGCCGGTTCGCAAATTGTATGCCGGTGAAATGGCCGAGGTGATCCCCGCGCTGCGCGGGGTGCCTTCCGTGAGGGATGCTGCGGAAAAGGTGAAGCAGGTCAGCCGGGCATTGGCGATGGAAGATAAGATTCTCCGACAACTCACTTTTGCTCAGGAGTCCGGGAAACTGGCGCAGGATAATAATCTGAACGGGTCCCTGATCGGAATGCTGGATGGCATCATCGTCAGGCAGGACAAGATCATCAAAGCCACAACAAAATGTGCCGAGCAGGGTGTGGCTGTGGTGGCTTCCGTGACGGCAGATCAGGATGGCCTGGGTTCAGAAGTGAGTGCGTTCATCAAGGCGTGCCGGACAGAAGCGGCGGCAGGACAAGGGGAGGATAAAGATCACGCGGCCTTCCTGGAGTCCATGGCCTTGACCTGTGAACAGGGAAAAATCGGGGGCGACATGCTTCTGGCGGCTGAGCAGCTTGAAAAGAACGCCCCTCGTGAGGCCATGCCGCATGAGCAGAACGCCTACAATAAACTTCTGTCTGCGCGGCAGAAATTCGAGGAAGTGAAGACGCAGGCTGAAAAAGAAAAAAATCAGGAAATGATCGAGGCGCTTCAGAATGCGAGTACAAAACTTGAAAAGCTTGTGGCGATGGAAAAGAAGCTGATTGCCGAAATGGATAAGGTCGAGGAGAACAAAGACAAGAGCGGCAAGAAAACCGATATGATGGAAGAGGAAGCCGAGGACATTCAGAAGAATATCAAGGATGCGTTACTTCAAGTGCCCAAGGATTTGGATATTTTCGCGCACCTGAATGTTGGTAATGACTTGGTTGAGGATGTGTTTTCCACCTTTGAAGAGGTCACTCAGGCTGAGGATTCCGGTTCATTGGCGGGTGGACCTGTGAAGGAAAAAGCGGTTGCCAAACGCGAGTACCTCGCCGAGCAGATGGAGAAAGTCAAAGGGCTGATTGATGACTTTGAGATGTGGCTGAAAAAGGCGCCAGATGGAACCAAAGTCACAGTGGAGGCTGCTGATAAGCAGGAGATGCCCGAGGGGGTTGCCTTGACGCCTTTGCAAACAGAAATGAATGACATCATTGGTGACTTGCAGAAGGACGATAAAGAGAAGCAGGAGCAGGATGCTGACGGGGCTATTAATGCTGCCGTTCCGGACATGGAAATGGGCGGGCCGATCATGGAAGGGGATACCACGACGTTTTCAGCCAAAGGGAAGTCCGGCAATGAAGCGCCGGACCACAAGGAGCAGGATGGCCGGTCGAATGTCGGGCGCCAGGGCATGGCCAACGGTGAAACGGCCGCCGGCTCAGGCACCATTGGTAAAGGGGATGATAAAATTGAGGCGCGCCGGACGCAGGATCCCACCCAGGCGGGGAAGGTGGAAGCCGATGGCGAGGCGGATACGAAGGCCACGGGCGGCGGCAAACTGGGGTCTGGTAAAGGCGACGACTTCGGGCAGGGGGGGGGCACAACGCGGATGGATTCAATGGAGGCCGGATCCAAGGCTGGAAATATGGCCATGATGGCGAAACGGGCCGATACTGCCTATGCGCAAGCCTCGCTGAAGGGGCTGCGCTCTGATTCTCTGAAGTCGGCCGCACATCACATGCGCCAGGCGGCGGACGCCGTGTCGAAGGGCGCCCCCATCGCTCAGGTGTCGGAGTTGAAGCGGAAAGTGATCGGGGAACTCAAAAAAGCCAAGACTGAACTGGGCGAGGGGAGCGCGGCCAATCTTGACGGACGCAGTTCCACTTCGATGTTGAGCGATATCGTTGAGGCAAGCCAGGACGAGGCGCCAGCAAAGTACAAGGGGTTGGTTTCGGAATACTACAAGAAGCTGAACGATTCACTGTAATGCTTTAATCTAAGATTACGATTATGATTATGATTAAGAGTGCAATTGCGATTGTATCAGGCGGGTTTTTGGCGGCTATTCTTGGGGGGCCGGCATGGGCGGCGGCGCCAAGTGCGTGGGCGGTTAAGGAGGCTCCGATCCGGTTTGTGCTGGATTTGACTCGCGCTCCCAGCCAGCCCAGTGCCGGGTATTTTGTGACCATTCCGGATGGCGGCAGTTTACCTGGCCCCGCCCCAGAACTCACGGTGTTTGACGAGGCGGGAAATCCTTTGACGAGTGGTGTGCTGTGGCATTGTCCGGATACGAGTTGTGCGTTGGTGTTTCAGGCGCCCAAGGCGGGGCAGTCAGTAGTCATTTATGCAAGTGGCGCGAAACAATTGAAGCGCTGGACTCCAGAGTCTGGTCTGACTCCTGGCGCCATCTTATGTGAGATCAATGGAACGTCGGCCCGGAAGGCAGCACTCCAATTAGGCGAATTCGGCCTCGTTGGGGCGAAGGTCCAGTATGGCAATCAGGGGTGGTCGGCAGGAACGTGGAAAAACGAGAAGCTCTTCCTGGCGATGCAGGATTGGCGTCCAGGCGGTACAGCGATGTATCTGCTGTCCTATGTGAATGTCACGGATCCCGGCTCGACATGGGTGGCTCCGGTATCACGGGCCGGACAGATGGATATCGCCATCGACGGGAAGCTGCTGAGCCTGTCCAAGAAAAATGAAAAACGGGGCGGGGTGGGGGAAACTCTGAATTTGACGCCCGGCCTTCACCGGGTGGAATTGTATGGATACAACAACGACGGCGGGGCGTTGGGACCGATGATGTTTTCCTGGCGTACGCCGAAGTCTACGGTTGCGGAGCTGGGTGGGGCCCGTGCCTCGGATGTGAGGTATCCCGGAACCCCCATGTTTGAGAGTCGCCTTCCCCGGGATCAGGAAGTTGTCAAATCCGGGGAATGTGAAATTCGTACGATTGAGTCGCGGGACGGTGGTCCGGTTGCCAGTTTTACGGTGTCGCCGGAAAATGTGTTTTTGTTCAATGGTGAGGATGCCGTGATTCAGTGCATTCTTAAGGCGCAGACGATTAACAATCCGACCGGAACCATGTATCGTTGGAGTTTTGATAACGCGCCTGGGGCGGTGGCTTCAGGTGCCGAGCCGAATTGGCTTTTCAAGGGAGGGGATTTTCACGGGGTAACGCTTGTCGCGGAGGCGGATGGAAAGCGGGCCTCGATCCACACCGTGTTTTACCCGCATTCGAGCGATAAAAGCAGCATCGAGCACGCCTCGACCCGGTCTGCCTTCCGGTCCGCCTGTCTTACCATGTTGAAGGCTTTTCCTGAAAAGAGCGATCCTGTCGCCAAGTGGGATGTGAGCTTGTGGAATAACTTTTTCCGCGTACTCGAGCTGCAGGGGAGAAATCCACTGGTTGAATATATCGTGACGAAGCGCTGGGACTTTTTCAGGAAGAAGTTGGATGCGGATAAAAAGGCGCTAGTGGAAGATCTGTTCCTTTTCTCCATGGAAACGCGAAATCCAAATGAGGCGATACGGTGGGCGGATGAATTCAGTACAGATGCGCCTAACCACGTCCGCTCGGTGATATTACAGTTGAAGAGTGCCGAAATTCGCATGATTTATCTCGGCGATTTGGAGGGAGCTCGCAAGGTCATCACTCCATTTTTGGCAGACAGCACTGAGGGGGGGGAATGGGCACGGATCAGGATGGGCGACCTGGAAATGCTGGCACGAAATATCAATGCGGCCACGCAACGCTATGGGGATGTTCAGAATCGTTCCAAGGGGGGTGCAGCGGCGGCTCCGGCGGTCATGCCGAAGCTTCGCGAATCGACGCCCTCTGGTCCCATGAAGTCAGCGGATTTCAACAGGTTAAGAGCCTCCCCTAAAGCGTCAGACAAGAAAGGGGAATATGCCGAACCTCCGCCCAATGTAGCCGCCTGGAAATTGGCCGCCATCCGGGACGTGGCGGCTTCTGAGAATGTGGCCAATCTGATTGATCAGGAATACTATCTGGAAGCGCTCCAAGCCTTGAAGGCATGGGAAAGGTCGTTCCCTTTGGCCAAAATTACGGGCGATTACATTTTGCGGGAGGCGAAGCTCTATATCGCATTAAAAGACTACAAGCGGGCTCGCATGATTCTAAGCGCCTATTGTGACCAGATTGACACCTCGAACTTTCTGCCTGAAGCGCTGAAGATGAACAGAACCTGCATGGTTTTTATGAATGAACCCGAGGCAGAAGTGGCGAAGTACGACAAAGAGATCCTGAAGCGGACACAGTTCGGCGGCGGGGAGTAAAACGAAGTATTCTGGAGAATTTGGCATGAAGGAATGGGTAAAGATTGGGGCGGGTGTAATGTTGATGGCTTGGGTGGTATCAGGGGCGGAACCGCTCAAGGAGCGCCATCGGCTTTATACGCCGCCGGATCCGACCGCTTCGGGCGGCATCATAGGCGTGATCACCACGCCGGCAAAACCCATTCTTCAGGTGTTGGCCATGCCGCCGGATGAGCCGCAACTCGTTTATGAGGGGCAAATCACCGGATCGAATCAGCAGGGATTTCTGTTTGAGAATCTCCCGATGGCGAAATATGACCTCTTTGTGATTTATGAAGATGAATTTTATGAAGGGCTTGAGCTGACCTATGAACCTGACACATTGACTGAAAAGGATCGCCAGAGCATCTCGTATATCGTGAATGCCTCCGACCCGTTTTTTAATAAGAAGGTGATTCATCGGGTCGCCGGCACCACGGGGCGTGGTAACTTCGCCCGTTGTGTGGTAACCCAATATCGGGATGGGCCGGGCACGGTGTCCGCGGATTATGAAGTGCTTAAAGGGATAAGCCGACGGACGTTCAAGCTGATCTGGCTGAAAGATGTCGGGGTGGGGTGGCAGGTGGTTCAGAAGCGGGATCTTTATCCCGTTACCGTCGCGATGAAGTTACTCACGCCCGCGCACCATTATTCAAAAGTGCTGTCGAGGGTCCGCGTGACGGATCAGGTGAAGAATTTGGGTGATATAAAACTTGTTGATGAAAAGAAAACCGCCCGATAGGGGCATTTCAGGGAGACCGCAATGGCCAGGATACTTGTGACGCAGGGTGATTATAAGGGGCGCGAAATTGAGCTTGTGGGGAATGATATTGTCATCGGACGTGAGGAGGATTGTGATCTTCCCTTGAATGACACCGAGGTGTCGCGTCATCATGCCAAGCTGTATTGTGAAAATGGGCTATGGCAACTTGCCGACTTGGATAGTGCCAACGGAACCACCTTGAATGGCGAGTCGGTTACGGTTGTGGAATTACATGAGGATGATGTGGTGTCCATTGGCGCTACGATTTTCGTATTTAAAAACGGCTCGGGATCTGTGGCAGCTCCGCCCCCGGCGCCAGCACGGCCACCAGCTCCTGCCCCGGCTCCCGCCCGCCCCGCTGCACCTGCAGCAGCACCAGCGCCGACTCCGGCTCCCGCCCCGAGCAAACCTGAAGCCAAGCTCGAGCCCAAGCCTGCGCCTGCTTCCGATCATGCGCCTAAGCCCGGTATGATGGCGACGGCAGATGATCTGAAGCTGGTTGAGCAGATGCGACAATCCATGGATGCTATTCGCAAGGAAGTGGGTAAGGTCATTATCGGTCAGGAAGATGTGCTCAATGAAATTTTGATGTGCATCATTGCTGGCGGACATGCCTTGTTGATCGGCTTGCCGGGGTTGGCCAAGACGCTGACCGTTAATACCATCGCCAAGGTTCTGGATATGAAGTTCAAGCGCGTCCAGTTTACGCCCGACTTGATGCCTTCCGATATTACCGGCACCGAGGTGCTGGAGACTGATCGGGTGACCCAGCAAAAGGAGTTCCGGTTCATGCAGGGGCCCATTTTCTGCAATATGCTGCTGGCGGATGAAATTAACCGGACGCCGCCGAAGACGCAGGCGGCTTTGCTGGAAGCGATGCAGGAGAAGCAGGTCAGTGTGGGCAAGGAAGTCTATAAGCTCGACAAGCCTTTCTTTGTCCTGGCCACGCAGAATCCGATTGAGCAGGAGGGGACGTATCCGTTGCCTGAGGCCCAGCTTGACCGGTTTATGTTCAATATTTTCGTGGATTACCCGACCCGGGACGAGGAGATCACGGTGATCTCCCGGACCACTGTTTCAGGGGGTGCGGAGCCTCAGGTTGTGATTGATAAAAATGCCGTGATTCATCTTCAGGAAGTGGTGCGAAAGATTCCCGTATCGGAGCATGTGATCGGGTATGCCGTCAACCTGGTACGAGCTACCCGGCCCGGCGACTCGATGGCTCCGGAACTCACCAAGAAGTACGTGTCTACCGGAGCGGGGCCACGCGCCGGACAGTTTTTGGTGTTAGCGGCCAAGGCGCGTGCTGTGTTGGAAGGGCGTATTCATGTGAGTTGTAATGATATCCGTAGTGCCGCCATGCCGGTATTACGGCATCGCATTCTGACTAACTTTGCCGCTGACTCCGAGGGATTAAAGTCCGTTGATATCGTCAAACGGCTGCTCTCCGAGATCAAGGAACCCGGGGCAGAGACCTATGAGCCCGCCAAGCCCGCGAAAAAGAAATAGTTGTTGAGGAAAAGAAAGTGGAAGGTGCGGAGCGCGTTGGAGGGCGAACCTTGTGTGAGCCAGGGAGCAAAGGGTGTGCATAATGCGTGGAGTGATCGGTATTTGTGTAATGATTTCCGCGATCCATGCGCATGATTTGAACGCGGCTCACACGAGGTTCGCCCTCCAATGTGCTTCGCTCATATTATGATGAAATCCTTTGGATATTTTTTTTTATTGGTGTGCACCTTGGGTGGTGGGTATCCTTCCCTGGCGGCTCCACCGGTGCCGGAGTCGATCCGGGGTGCGAATGAAATGTCCACTGCGCAGCGAAGGGTTTTTCTTCGGGGAACCATGTTCGATTGGCGGGTCGACACGGATGACCGCAGGGGGCTCGAAGCGCCCCCGATTCAGAAGTCCTGTCCGGTGGACGCCAAACTGCTGGATCTGGTCAAGCCGGAGAAATTTACCGTTGGCGGGATGCGGGTAATTGACGCCATCCGGGACCGGCGGAGCCGACGCGAGTATTCAGAAGATTCGTTCAGTCTCGAGGAATTGAGTTATCTCCTGTGGGCATCGCAGGGAATTTCGCGGATTGACCGCGATAGCCAGGGAAAGAGTGTGGCGCAATTCAGGACGGTGCCGTCGGGTGGGGCGAGGCACCCATTTGAAACCTACCTGATCATCAACCGGGTCAACGGTGTGAAACCGGGACTGTACCGCTATCTGCCCCTGGAACATCAGTTGTTGGTTGTCCGGAACGAGGCTGCCCTGGGGAAGCGGGTTACGGATGCCTGTTATGGGCAGGCGTTCATGGGTAACGCGGCGGTTGTGTTTGTATGGGCGGCTATTCCCTATCGGACCGAATGGCATTACGGTTGTATCGCCGAGAAACTAGTGGCCATTGACGTCGGGCATGTGTGCCAGAATCTTTATCTTGCCGCAGAATCCATTCATGGCGGAGTGTGTGCGGTCATGGGGTATAATCAGGTCCGCATGGATACCCTGATCGGGGTTGATGGAAAAGATGAGTTTGTCATTTATCTTGCAGCTGCAGGAAAGGTCAATGAAACCACCCAACCTTGAACCATTTCTTGTGAAGACATTGGATGAATTGTGTTGCGAAGCGCGGCACCAGAATTTCGACTTGCCGGTGTCTCGTGATACTTCGGTGCTGGGTGAGCCGGTTATGGTGGGCGGATGTACAATTCCCAACCGGCTTTGTGTCCAGCCCATGGAGGGCTGTGATGCCGGTGCCAGCGGAGTGCCCGGGGAACTGACTCTCCGGCGATATCGCCGTTATGCCGAGGGTGGCTTCGGGTTGATTTGGATTGAGGCCACCGCCGTGGATGGGCTGTGCCGCTCTAATCCCCGCCAACTGTGGCTAAATCCGGGAAATGTCAAAACCTTTGCCGAATGGGGCCGGGACATCAAGCAGGCTGGCCGGGACCGCTGGGGGCATGATGTGGTGCTGATTCTCCAACTCTCCCATGCGGGTCGAATAGACTCGGATGAGACTCTGGATCGGCTTCAGGAGACGTATGTGGCCGCCGGGTGCCTGGCGAAGGAGGCTGGCTTTGATGGGGTGGATGTGAAGGCGTGCCATGGCGATCTGGTCGCGGAACTCTTGTCCGCATACAAACGGCCGGGCCGCTATGGCGGTTCCTTCGAGAACCGGACACGGTTTCTGTGTGAGACAACCCGGAAACTTCGGGAGGCACTCGGTGAACCCTTTCTGTTGGCCTCCCGGTTGAATGCCTCTAATGGGGCTGATCCGGATGCATCCGAGTCGGTTAGGGTGGCTCGGGCCGTACGGGATGCGGGCGCGCAATTGCTCAACATTTCGGATGGCAAACTTTCGGGCAGCCGGGCGGAGGATGGGAAGTCTCCCATGGAGCAGTTTGCACGTCTGGCAGAAATGACGCAGATCATTCAGCAGGCTGTGCCTTCAATCCCGGTGGTGGGCGGGGGGGTGAGTTGGTTTCGACATTTTCTGCCGAATGTTGCGGCGGGCATCGTGCGCCAGCGCGGCGCGGCGCTGATTGGAGTCGGGCGTGCTGCTTTGGCTTATCCCGCCCTTGCGGGGGATCTGCTCCGGACTGGGCGGATGGAGCCTGACAAGTGTTGCATTACGTGTTCTGCCTGTATTCAGTTGGTCAAGGATGGGGGGACGGCGGGATGCCCGATCATGGATGGTGCAATCTATGGGGAGGAGTACCGGAGTCGCCGGCATTTTGCCTTGGATAATTTGAGGGATGAAGCACGTCGGTGCCTTGCCTGTGAGCCCGCCCCCTGTCGGGCCGGGTGTCCGACGCGGATTGACGTCCCGGCCTTTCTCAAGGCTTTCGCGGATGACGATATCGGGAAGGCCTATGAAATCATTCGCAAGACCAATGTGCTGCCGGAGATGTGTTCCCATTTGTGCCCGGTTGGCAGGCTGTGCGAGGGACCCTGCGTGACCAATACCCTGGCGGGGAATCCGATTCCTATTCACGATATTCAGTATGCGGTCTGTTGGGATGCCCGCCATAATGGACTCACGGGGGTTCGCGTGCCTCAGGCAGATACCGGGAAGCGCATTGCTATCGTGGGGGGCGGGCCTGCTGGTATCGCTTGTGCGGTAATTTTGCTGGAGCGGGGCCATCAGGTTGTGGTGTTTGAGCGGGGCTCCCGATTGGGCGGAACGCCCGAGCGGCTCATTCGTTCAAGTCGGTTCACCGGGGCTGCAGCTGAGGTTGAGGCCATTTTGCAACCCGCACTCAGAGAGGCTCGATTGACACTGAAATTTGGGTGTGAATTGGGGAAGGAGCTTGCGCTTGAAGAATTGCGGCGCGACCACGACGCCGTGTTTTTAGCGGCAGGGGTTTGGGGTGAACGATCGCTGGGCCGCCCGGAGGGCGTCTTGGATGGGGTGACCTTTCTGCAAAAAGCGCGCGCAGGCGAAATAGAGAAGGTGCCCTCGAAAGTGATTCTATTGGCGGGCGGTGATTGTGCCATGGATTGCGCGATGGTGGCTCGCGAGTTAGGAGCCCGCGAATTGACGATTGTTTATGCTGGAGCGCTTTCAGAAATGCATTGGCATATGCCGGATTCCTGGTTCCGGACGGAAGGTGTAAATTTCATGACCCAGACCCGCCCGATGGGCTATGCTTTGGAGGCTGGTGGCAAAGTCTCCGGGCTCTATGTCCGCATGAATCAGGTGGTTGGGCCAGACAAGGTGCCGGGCACTGAATATTTGATGGAGACGGGAATGGTCATTGAGGCCATGGGGCTTGGCATCGAAAAATCCCTTGTTGAGGCGCTCGAGGGATGCCAATTCAGCGAGAAGGGATTGGTAAAAACCCGGGGGGGTGCATCGCTTTCGTGCGGACTATCCGGCGTCTACGCCGGCGGAGGCCTTATCAATGGTGGTGCCGCTGTGGTCCAGTGTATTGAAGAGGGGATGAGGGCAGGGTGTGAAATCGATGATTTCCTTACGCCATAGGAGTTTAATCAAGCGAGGTTTGGTTAGGATTCGGAGGAGAATTTAATTTGAACAGAAGCACACTAAGACCGCGAAGCCCGCCTGCAACGCTATGCCCGCCCACAACGCTGCGCGTAGTGCTGCGGGTGGGCGTAGCATTGCGGGCAGGGGTTAAGGTTTTTCCGCCGCAGGCGGGTAATACAAATCCTCTTTGTGATCTTCGTGATCTTCTGTTCAAACTCTTTGTTTTGTTTCCGGTTAGGGGATGACACCGTAATATGAAATTGGAAAGCTGTAAAAAGATTGCGTTTGGACGTTGTGTGCCGATTGAAGATACCGTGAAAAGGCTGGAAGCAGCCATCTGGGGGATGCACGAATATCGGCTTTTTGAGACCAAGGTATCGGATCGTCTTTACTGGTCCGCTCTGTACATCGATGAGCTTGAATTTCGCTCCATGGGCAAGGGGATCACGGCTTTGCAGGCGAAAGCTGGCGCCCTGGCGGAGTGTGCGGAGTGGGTTGCCGCTAAGGAAACAGGTGAGCTTCCGGGCTATATGGTGGGACATCAGAAAACCATTCCGAACGCGGTGGGGATAGAAGAGTTTATTGCGCATATTGCCGTTTCAAAGGAAGTGGTTGAGAAGATCAAGCGCACTGATACTGCCATGCATTGGGTGGACGGTTATTCGTTGATGACGGGGAAAACGGTCAAACTTCCAATTGAATTCCTGAGGCGGATTGGCGGGCCCAACGGTATGGCCGCGGGCAACCGGAGAGAAGAGGCGATTGTTCATGCGACCAATGAGATTTTTGAGCGCCGGGTTCATATCACAGTGCTCAAGCAAAAACTCATCATGCCGACAATTGACATGGAGACCATCGGGCATCCTGTGATCCGGGACCAGATTGCGTTTTTAAAGGGTAAAGGGATTGAGATCTATCTCAAAGATTTGTCGTTTGGTGGGGAGATGCCTTGTATTGGTGCCTATTTCTGGGATCCGAATATCCCGGTAAATTATCAGTTCCATCATTTCTTCAAGGTGGGGGCTGGATTTAACTTGGAAGATGCGTTGATCCGTGTGTTCACTGAATATACCCAGGGCCGTATGATCAATGAGTTTATCACAGGGGCTAAGGAGGATCAGGAGCGGGTCTTGAAATATGACTTGCGCGCCCTCAAATGTATCGCGGATGGGGGGGATAATTACCTTTCTGCGTTTATGTTCGGGTTTGTGCCCCATGTTACTGCTGAATTCTTGAAAGAGGGTGACGTCGTGCCTTTTGAGAAGGGGGAGGAGTTTGACGACTGCATGCAGGACATTGAGAAGGCTAAAACCATCTTTGCAAAACTGGGGAAGGATTGTTTTGTGATTGATTTCACGGATCCCAAGATCAATTTCCCGGTTGTTGAGATTGTAGTGCCTGGATACTCGGATGTTCTCCCTTACTATCCCGCCAGCAGCAAGGTGCTTTTTCAGCGGTATACCCGCGGCGATATCCTGCGGTCTTATGAGGCGGCGGAGGGAGAGGCTTCCGTTGGAGGCGCGTCGAATAAAGGGTTTAAGTAATCAAAATTAGCTGTTGTTTTTGGTCAGCTTTTGGCATGATAATATGGTAATTGTAACAGGAGGCAATATGAAGAGTAAGACGTTGAAGAATTTGAAGTATGTGATTCCTATGATCGCTGCAACGTTGTGCATGGGAACGGCTTTGGCCGCCGGTGACGGATCTGATGAGCAGGGTTTTGTACCTCCTCCCAAGGATCGCACGCCTCCTCCCGCTCCGCCCCGCTCGATTTCTTCCGCCGAAACTACCGATCCCTGCTGTTGCTGTCCGGTTACCCCTATGGCTCGAACAGAAGCCAAGAAGCCGCCGCAACCTCCGGCGCTTATTACGAAGCTGAAATCAGAGTAATAATAAGTCCAAAGTCAGAACGTCCAAAATCTTGGGCTCCCAACTTTGGACGTTTCACGCCTCACGCTTCACGTTTCACTCTTCACGCTTTTTCCTAAACACCAGTGCTGCTGCATTCAGGCAGTAGCGAAGCCCTGTCGGCTTGGGGCCATCGTTAAAGACGTGGCCGAGATGGGCATCGCATCGGGCGCAGAGGATTTCAGTACGCGTCATCCCCAACGATGTATCCTTATGCTCGATTATGTTTTCAGGGGAGATGGGCTGAAAGAAACTCGGCCAACCGGTGCCGGAATGGAATTTGGAATCTGAACTGAAAAGGGGTAGGTCGCAACAGACGCAGGCATAGACACCGGGCTCCGCCTGATCTGTTAGCCGACTGCAGAAAGGGGGTTCAGTTCCCTTATTGCGGGTGACGCGGTACTGCTCGGCCGTCAGTTGTTTTTTCCATTCTGCGTCCGTTTTAATTACCTTTTCCATAGGGATCTTCTCCGCAGCTAACAATGCCATACTGGTGAAAATCAAGCAGGATATTATGATGCTTTTCATTTAGATATCGTAGCTGGATGCTTGGCCTGTTGCTCTGGCTTCCTGTTTGTCGACCAGATCCTGGAGGGTGATCTTGGACATGGTCTGTTTCATGTTATCTTCGATTTGACCCCAGACTTCCCTGGTAACACATGAAGAGCTCCGGTCGCAACTTCCAGCTTTGTCCAGACAGTCAACCAGAACAATAGGGCCTTCCAGGGCCGAGATGATATCCAGCAGGCTGATTTTATCGGCTGGCTTGGCCACGGTGTAGCCACCTTTTGGCCCGCGGGCTGAGTTGATGAGGCCCGCCGCCTTGGCAAGATTGATCACCTGCCAGAGATATTTTTCAGAAATCCCCTGCCGTCTGGAGATGTCGCCTAAATTTACAGGCCCCTTTTTCTGGTGCGCAGCAAGGTCTAGCAGAATTCTGAGCCCGTATCTTCCCTTAGTCGAAATTTTCATTTTTCTTCATCCTATGATCTTAGCGCAACATATTCGATAGTAACCCTGTAGAGTACATAACATAACACTTTAACCTTTCTCTGGAAAGGATTTTGCCAGGGCCGACGCATCTAATTTCTCATTTTTCTGACATTATTGGCGCCAATTGGTGACATGGATTTGGAGTGCGGCGGCTTGACGCCGCTTTCCTGTGGCCCGGCTTGACGGGACACACCCTATGAGGCGCGTCAAGCCGTGCCTTTACAAAGCGGCGTCAAGCCGCCGCACTCCAAAACAAGCCTTTGCCCACATGTTTTCAGCCACGGGAATGTCATTAGATGCGTCTGCTCTGGATTTTGCGTGAAATCGATGTATAACCGGAGTAATCTTCACTTATACGTATGGCTAATCTACTCAAGAACAAAAACGATGCGGCCCTGCCTTCTTTCAGTACGGGGATTCCTTCACTTGATGCGACCCTGAAAAATCTGGCGGCGGGCGACAATGTTGTGTGGCAGGTCGATGACATTGAGGATTATCGACCTTTGGTTGAGCGCTTTGTTGAGTATGGATTAACCACTGGGGCACCGCTTGTCTATTTCCGGTTCGCGAGCCATCGCCAGCTTATTCCTGAAACCCCGGGGGTCGAGATTCACAATGTTGAGCCGGAAGCAGGATTTGAACATTTTGTGGGCAAGATCTTAAATGTCATTGAAAACAAGGGGCGGGGAGCCTTGTATGTTTTTGACGGACTTTCCGAACTGGCGGCCGACTGGTATAGCGATCGGATGCTCGGTAATTTCTTTATGATCACCTGTCCGTTCCTTTTCAAGCTCGATACGATCGCCTATTTCGCACTTTTCCGATACCACCATTCTTTCCACGCCTCTGAAAGCATTCACCAGACTGCGCAGCTTGTTTTGGATGTCTATCGCAACCGGGACCGTTTTTTTATTCAGCCGCTCAAGGTGGATCGGCGCTACTCGCCCACCTTGTATATGTTGCATGAATGGACGGAGGACGATAACTGCCTGCCGGTCACCTCCAGTACCACCATTTCGGAAATCCTGGCAGGTATCTCGCAGCCTTGGCTGGACTTCTCTGCCACCCGGCCCGGCATCTGGATGAAAAATCTGGCCCGTGCCCAGAAGACCATCGAGGCGATGAAAGTCGGGGGTGCCCCGGTGCAGGACATTCAGGAATCGTTTCAACGCCTTCTGCGAAGTGCCATTACGCGCGATGAAAAATTCATGCCGCTGATCTGTCGCTATTTTGAGCTTCCGGATCTTATGGCCATCATTCAGCGGATGATTGGAACCGGTCTGATTGGGGGAAAATCCCTCGGGATGCTGTTGGCCCGGGCGATCCTCCGAAAGAAGGCGCCACACTTGTACGAGAAACTCGAGCCACACGACTCCTTTTTTATTGGCGCCGATGTCTATTACACTTATCTCGTCCAGAATGGCTGTTGGGAATTAAAACGAAAAGTTGAGGATGCTCTGGTTTCCCATGAGCGTCATGAGGAGCGGCAGCAGCGCCTGCTGTCGGGCGCCTTCCCCGATCACATCCGGCGTCAATTTGTTGAAATGCTGGATTATTTCGGTCAATCGCCGATCATCGTGCGCTCCAGTTCATTGCTTGAGGATAGTTATGGGAACGCCTTCTCTGGGAAATACGAAACGGTTTTTTGTGCCAACCAGGGAACTCCCGAACAGCGGTTGGAAGCCTTCATGGCGGCGGTCCGTCATGTCTATGCCAGTACGCTTAGCCAGGAGGCCCTTGCGTATCGTATGCAGCGCGGGCTTCTCGATCAGGACGAGCAGATGTCTCTCTTGATCCAGCGGGTGTCAGGTGCTTTATACGGCGACAACTATTTTCCTCAGATTGCCGGTGTCGGGTTCTCGTTTAATCCTTATGTGTGGAACGAGGATATTGACCCCGAAGCCGGAATGTTGAGGCTTGTGTTTGGACTTGGAACCCGCGCGGTGGACCGGATCAGTAGCGACTACACCCGCCTGATTGCCCTGAATGCCCCGGACAAACAGCCGGAGGGAGGCGGCACCGATGCGATCCGGTTCAGCCAGCGCGAGGTGGATATTTTGGATCTGCCCCAGAACAAGTTGACTGCAAAGGAATTTAATTCGGTGATTTCGGGGATTCCTCAGGAATCTTTGTCGCTGGATCTATTTGCCGAAAAGACTCCGGCCGCCTCGTCTGATTACCGACACCTGACTTTCCGGAAACTCATTAATGACACGACCTTTGTCACCACCATGCGGGAGATTCTCAGCAAGCTTCAAGAAGCCTATGCGTATCCCGTGGATATCGAATTCACAACGAACTTTATGCTCAACGGGGACTACCGGATCAATTTGGTTCAGTGCCGGCCGTTTCAGGTTCGTATGACGGGCGAGTCTGCCAGAATGAAGGCGCCCTCCTCCGTGCGAAAGCAGGATCTGCTCATGGAAAGCGCTGGGCCGGTTATTGGTCACAGCTCATCCATTTTCGTGGATCGACTGATATATGTGGTACCTGCGGTCTACGGAAAAATGAGTGAAAGCGCGAGATATACTGTGGCGCGCACGATCGGGAAGTTGAACCGACTGAAACTTGCCGGCGCCGCGCCGGTGGTGATGATGGCCGGGCCGGGCCGCTGGGCCACCTCTACGCCGTCCCTGGGAATTCCGGTTTCCTTTGCGGAGATCAATTCCGCCTCCGTTATTTGCGAGATTGCCGTCATGCACGAGGGACTGGTGCCTGATGTTTCTCTCGGGACCCACTTCTTTAATGATCTGGTGGAGTTAAACATGCTTTATTTCGCGGTCTCCCCCGACAAAAAAGGGCATGCGTTGAATCAGGAGATTCTATTGACGCTTCCCAACCGGCTTTCGACGCTTCTTCCAGAAGCCGCCGCATTGGAGTCAGCTCTGCGAGTCGTGGATGGCACGGATCTTCCCGGGGGCTTTCGATTGAATCTTCATGCCGACACCGTCAAACAGAAGGTGATCTGCTATCTTGGGAAATGATTGTGGAGCCAACTAAACCAACCTATTCGTTAAGCGAAGAAATTGCCAGTAGTGTCACCCATGGGATCGGGCTTTTGCTGGCCGTGGCGGCCTTGGTGGTGATGGTGGTTTTTGCCGCATTGCGGGGGACGGCCTGGCATGTGGTGTCGTGTTCCTTGTACGGGACAACGATGGTTCTTATGTTTGCGGCTTCGACGCTCTATCATAGTTTTCCCTGGCCGCGGGCCAAGGCTGTCCTGAAAGTCATTGACCACTCCGCTATTTATTTGCTGATTGCCGGAACCTATACCCCTTTCCTTCTTATCTCCCTGAGAGGGCCCTGGGGGTGGTCTTTGTTTGGGGTCGTTTGGGGATTGGCGCTGGTGGGGGTGGTGTTTAAGATCTTTTTCGCCGGTCGCTTCAAGTTGCTTTCGACCCTCGTGTATGTCGGCATGGGTTGGATGGTCGTGGTGGCAATCAGGCCCCTCTATCAGAATCTGCCGATGGGGGGCCTGGTGTGGTTGGTTGCCGGCGGATTATTCTACACGGCCGGTACGGCTTTTTATCTGGGCCGTCGTATTCCGTTCAACCACGCCATCTGGCATGCCTTCGTCTTTGCCGGAAGCCTCTGCCACTTCTTCAGCGTTATGTGGTATGTGATTCCGTAACAGACCATTCATCGACGCGGCTCAGGCAAGCTTCGCCCTCCAATGTGCTCCGCTCGCATTTTTCTGCTGGAGGGCGAAGCTTGCTGAGCCGTGTCGTTGTGGGGCGCAAAAGTCGTTCTTAAATCGTGATCCGGCTATTAGGCGCGGATTGGATATTGCTTTCTCTATTGACATTAATAATCAATGGAATAGTTTCTCTATCGTATTAATTGACATAGTGGCTGTAGGGAGACGGGCATGACTCAAACGATATCGACATTATTAGCGCAGGCGGGGAACAGGTATGACTCCAGAACGGGGGCCATCTCGGTGCCGATTTATCAGACGGCTTCCTTTGGGCATCCTGCTCTCGGCCAATCGACGGGCTTTGACTACTCGCGAACCTCAAATCCGACCCGTTTAGTTCTTGAAGAGACCCTGGCGAAAGCAGATGGGGGCCATAAAGGGTTTGCTTTTGCCTCAGGGATGGCCGCGATTGATACGGTCTTGCACCTGTTCAAACAAGGGGATCGTATCGTTGTCACCGAGGATCTTTATGGCGGCACATTCCGTCTATTCGAGAAGGTGTTCCGCCCCTATGGGATCGAGGCGATTTATGTGGATACTTCAAACCTGGCGGCTGTGCAGGGCGCCTTGAACTATGCAGGCGTAAAAGCCGTATTTGTCGAGAGTCCAACCAATCCCCTGCTTAAAATCGCGGACCTTCGAGCCATCGCGAAGGCGGCGCGGGCTTTGGGTGCATTGACCATCGTGGACAACACCTTTCTCACGCCGGTATTCCAGCGCCCACTAGAGCAGGGGGCGGATATGGTTGTCTATAGTGCCACCAAGTATCTGGCCGGGCATAACGATGTGGTGGCAGGGATTGTGGTTTCAGGGAATCCCGAGATCTCAGAGCGCCTGGGATTCTTTCAGAACGCGATTGGGGGCGTGTTGGGACCGCAGGATTGCTGGCTGACCCTGCGCGGGCTGAAGACACTGCCCCTGCGGGTGCGCCAACAGCAGGATAACGCCTGCGCCATCGCCGAATGGTTGGCGGCGCATCCCCGTGTGCGGCATGTGTATTACCCGGGCCTGCCCAATCATCCAGGACGCGATATTCTGGATCGTGAACACAGCGGGTATGGTGGCATGATTTCCTTTGAGGTGACCGAGGCGGCCTGTATTCCGCCCATTTTGGCCGGTGTAAAAGTGTTCACTTTTGCGGAGAGTCTGGGCGGTGTGGAATCTCTGATCACTTACCCTGCCGTGCAAACCCATGCGGATATGGATACTTCAGTTCGTGAAAGATTGGGAATTAATGACCGGCTTCTGCGGTTGTCAATTGGTATTGAGGATGCGGGCGAATTGATTGATGATCTGAAAGTGCTGCTATGAACTATGCGACTCGTTTGATTCATTCTGGCAAGGATCGCGACCCTTATACCGGGGCCTCCAGTATCCCTATTTATCAGGCCTCTACTTTTCATCAGGCGGACCCCGAGCACCTAGGGCATTATGACTATGCCCGCAGTGGGAATCCGACACGGGAAGCGCTTGAGCAGGCCATTGCCTCCCTGGAGGGCGGAGCGCGCGGGCTGGCCTTTGCTTCCGGTATGGCGGCGACTTCATCGGTGCTGATGCTGTTTTCCCCCGGTGATCATCTGGTGGTTGGTCAGGATATTTATGGGGGCACCTTTCGTGCTTTGACCACCCTGTTCCGGCAATGGAAACTTGAGGTGACGTTTGTTGACAGCACCGATCCCGCCAGTGTCAGGAAGGCGATAACCCCGGCCACCCGTGCGTTGTTTGTTGAAACGCCAGCCAACCCTTTATTGTCCATTACCGATCTACGCGCCATGGTTGAAATTGCGCGTGAGCATAAGCTGCTGGCGATTACGGATAACACGTTCATGACGCCTTATTTTCAACGGCCGATTGAGCTCGGGTTTGACGTCGTGGTGCACAGTGCAACTAAGTTTCTGGGGGGACACAGTGACCTGATTGCCGGGTTGGCGGTAACTCGTGAGGCCGAGTTGGGACATCGGTTGAAGGTGATCCAGAATACGTTTGGTGCCATTCTGGGGCCGCAGGATTCCTGGCTGGTCATGCGTGGCATCAAGACTTTGGGGGTGCGGATGGATGCTCAACAACGCACTGCCGGGATGATGGCGGAATGGTTGCTCAAGCGTCCGGAGGTCAAGCGGGTGTACTACCCTGGCTTGCCGCAGCATACCGGACATGGCGTGCACAAAGCTCAAGCCTCAGGTGCGGGTGCGGTTCTTTCATTTGAGCTCCATGACGTGGCAACGACCCTGAATCTTCTTAAACGGGTGAAGTTGCCCTTGATGGCTGTGAGTCTTGGCGGAGTGGAGAGCATTTTGTCCTATCCGGCAACCATGTCTCATGCCGCCATGCCAAAGCCGGAACGTCTGGCACGGGGAATTTCGGATAGTCTAGTCCGACTATCCGCCGGTCTGGAAGCACCAGAAGATTTAATGGCAGACATCGATGCGGCGTTAGTCACCTAGTGGGGCAAATATAGAGTCTGTTCTTTATCATAATCGTAATCATAATCGTAATCGTAATCCCTCTTCAGTAACGACGGGAATAGATTACGATTACGATTAGGATTACGATTATGAAGAGTTAATGTGGGGCGGATGTCCCCATCCGCCTGTCTATGGACCCATCTGGCAACAAGGCGGATGAGACATCCGCCCCACAACGAGAGCAAATAGCCCAGAAATGTGCCCGGATAAGTGGTTGACAAAAAAAAGACAATACATTACCTTGTCTATAGATTGAGTAGAGTAAGCGGGTTTGAGATTTTATTTCAGTGACAATAAATAGCAGTGTTAAGGAGAATTATGAGCAAAATATATAGCGATAATGCACAGTCAATTGGGAACACGCCTCTGGTCAAACTCAACCGAGTTACCCAGGGTGCAAAAGCTACAGTATTGGCCAAAATTGAGGGGCGCAATCCGGCCTATTCGGTGAAGTGCCGTATTGGTGCGGCCATGATCTGGGATGCAGAGAAACGGGGCGTGCTGAAGCCCGGTGTTGAGATCATTGAGCCGACCAGTGGGAACACGGGAATTGCCTTGGCGTATGTCGCCGCTGCCCGGGGCTACAAATTAACCCTGACCATGCCAGAGACCATGAGCGTTGAGCGGCGGCGTGTGCTCGCGGCCTTTGGGGCCACGCTGGTGTTGACGCCCGGTAGCGAGGGGATGAAGGGGGCCATCAAGCGCGCTGAGGAAATCGCAGCGTCTGATCCCGCCAAGTACTTCCTGCCGCAGCAGTTCAAAAACCCGGCGAATCCCGCCATCCATGAGGCTACCACGGGTCCGGAAATCTGGAATGACACCAATGGTGAAATTGATGTGCTGGTATCAGGCGTCGGCACGGGTGGCACGATTAGTGGCGTCTCGCGCTACATTAAAAATGTCAGGGGCAAAAAGATCATCTCTGTGGCTGTAGAGCCGAAAGAAAGCCCGGTCATCACCCAGAAACTGGCGGGTCAGGAATTGAAGCCCGGGCCTCATAAAATTCAGGGAATCGGTGCCGGCTTCATTCCCGATACACTGGATCTCTCCGTGGTGGATCGTGTGGAGCAGGTGGATAGCGCTGAGGCCGTTGCATTTGCGCGTCGTCTGGCCAAAGAGGAGGGGATGCTGGTGGGTATCTCCTGCGGCGCCGCCGCTGCAGTGGCGGTACGGTTAGCCCAGCTTGATGAGTTTGCTGGAAAGACAATCGTGGTCATCCTGCCGGATGCCGGCGAACGCTATCTGTCGACAGTGCTCTTTGAGGGCATTGGATGATCAGGGCAGACGCATCTATATGCTCTCTAATTATGCCGATTTTGGCTCAAATCATTGAGAAACGGCATGGTTTTGGAGTGCGGCGGCTTGACGCCGCTATTCATAGGCGCGGCTTGACGCGCCGTACGGGCGGCCTGTCAAGCCAGGCCTTGAAAAAGCGGCGTCAAGCCGCCGCACTCCAAATTGGCGTTGCCAAATTGAGTCAAAAATGGACAGAAATCCTGAATTTAGATGCGTTTGCCCTGGGTTGATAGAGCCGGTGCGGGGAAGAGTGTTATCGGTTATGTGTTAATGGGTGTTGGGGATTTTCTGATAACCAATAACTCAATAACCGATAACATTGACTGAAAAGAAAGAGCCTGTGTAAGTTTATGGACCGATCCTCTGATCGACAACGCCTCACCCAGACGCTGGAGCATGCCTTGGACAACGTCCCGTTCTATGAACGGTGGCTTCAATTCGACCTCGGCCCTGACCATCCTGTCGAAGTGCGCTATGCTGCTATGCCGCATCTGACCAAGCGGGACATTCGTGCCCACATGCCCAGGGGGTTTGTCCCGCGCGATCGGGATTTCAAGGCAGGCGTAGCCGCCGGTGAGGTTGAGCTGGTGTCAACCAGTGGCACCACGGAAGACCGCTCCTCCATTGTCTGGTACCAACGGTGGTGGGATGAATCAGAGCAAGCGGCGGCGAAACTTCACACCGGACTCGACCAGGTCATCAATGGCCATCAGCGTGAGGCGGTCCTTACCACACCGCTATGTGCCGGAACGGTTTGCCATATTGGTGATCTTTCCATGGAGGAACGTACACTGGGTCGTTTACTCTTTCTGAACCAGCAGGCGGACCCCGCTCGCTGGACGTCCCGTGATATGGATCGAATGATTCATGAACTTGAGGAATTTAAACCCCAGCTGCTGGAGGCGGACCCCGCCTATCTGGCAATCCTGTGCCGGTATGCGACGGAGAGCGGGCGCTCGTTGTTCATGCCTGCCTATATTTCGCTCACCTATGAATTTCCGTCCCGTCTGCATTATCGCCAGATCCGGCGGGCTTTCCCAAATACCCCGGTGTTAAGTTCCTATGGTTCGACTGAAGCCAGCCATGTACTTACCGAATGCGAGCATGGGCGTTTCCATCAAAACACAGAGACCTGCCATCTTGATGTCGATTTTCTGCAGTCCGAAGTCGGTGATTCTCGTGTTGGGCGACTGTTGGTTACCACACTCGGCAACCCCTGGGTCAGTCTGCTTCGTTTTGACATTGGCGACCTGGTTCAACTTGAAACGGGGGACTGTCCCTGCGGACGCGTTTCAGGGCTTACGGTGGCACACGTGCTTGGGCGGGTGCGCGACCTGACTTTCACTGAAACCGGCCGGGCTGTGACGGTGGATGAATTGGATCGCATCGTGGGGCAAACGGACACTTTAGTCACTTATCAATTAGAACAGACCGCCCCCAAAGACTACATGTTTCGATATGTCGCAGCAGCCGGTCAAGCAGCGCCAGTGTCGGAGCTTCGTGCCGGGTTGACAAAGCTTTACGGCACAGGAGCAAGAATTACGATGCGCCCTGAATCCGCGATTTCTACCGAGCCATCAGGCAAATTTCGTCTTGCCCGAACCACATTTCCATGGAACCCTGATGACATGTTTTAACTCTTAATCATAATCATAATCTTAATCGTAATCTTAATCCTTCTTTCTTCTGGGCCTCCGAGAAGACCAGAGGAGATTATGATTACGATTAAGATTATGATTTTCTCAATCGGCTTTGTGGTGTATCGAATAGGCTATGAAGCGTGAATTTATAGATCCTTTGGCTTGGACTCGTGCGGATTTCCCCCTGCTAAATAGGCAGGTGGATGGACTGCCGATTACTCATTTGGATAGTGGCTCGACAGCCCCGAAACCGCAATGTGTGATTGATGCCGTCACGCGTTTTTATACCGACTATACCGCCAATGTGCACCGGGGGGTGCATGGCTTGTCGGAAGAGGCGACGGAGCATTTTGAACGCGCACGTCATGAGGTTGCCTCATTCCTGAACGCCTCACCGTCCGAAATCATTTTTACCCGCAACACGACAGAAGCCATCAATCTGGTGGCACATGGACTCAAACTTCAGCCCGATGATGAGATTGTCTTCCCGGCGTCCGAGCACCACTCCAATTATATCCCATGGCGTGTCAATGCCCGGGAGAATCCGGTGGGCCTCGATGCCTGCGGAGTGCCCCTCTATGACGAACTCGAATCACACATGGGCCCTAAAACGCGGTTGGTATCGCTCGCCCAGGTGTCCAATACGCTTGGCGTAGTGGCGCCAGTGGCGCAGTGGATCGCTGCCGCACACGCATGGAATGTACCTGCCCTTGTGGACGCTTCGCAGAGCGCCAGTCATCTCCCTATTGACGTCAAGGCACTGGACTGCGATTTTCTTGTCACTTCAGGCCATAAATTGCTGGGCCCGTCCGGAGTTGGTATTCTGTATGGGAAGCGTGAGCTGCTCGAATCCTTTGCCCTCTACCAGACGGGAGGCGGCATGGTAAAGCTTCTTGCTGATGACCGCTTTATACCCAATGAGCTCCCATCCCGGTTTGAGGCAGGAACCCCGAATATTGAGGGGGTGATAGGGCTTGGTGCCGCGGTAGCGTACCTTCGGGCCATCGGGATGGATGCGGTCTATGAACACTCACGCGCTCTTGGGCAGCATCTCGTTGATGAGCTCAGCGCGTTCACCGGCGTGGAGGTGCTTGCCCGCGACATCCCGCTTTCAAAACGCATAGGGCTCGCGTCCTTCAGTCTTGGGAAAGGAGCTCTCAGTGCCGATACTGTCGCACGGCAACTTTATGATCGGCACCAGATTCTGGTAAGTGGTGGCTACCACTGCGCCCACATCCTTCATCATCGGCTAAATGTGGAGGGAACCATCCGCGCCTCGACTCACGTATTCAATACCCACGCCGACATTGACCGCTTGCTCGAAGGACTCAAGGACATTCTGGAAACGTGATACTCAATCCAGCATCTTGATGTGGGGCGGATGTCCCCATCCGCCTGTTTGCGGACCCGGCTGGTGACAAGGCGGATGGGGACATCCGCCCCACAACAAGAGGCAAAACACCGATCATTTCTTGTTATTCGCGTGTTTCGTAGTCAAAATGCTCTTTAGCCTAGAAATTACAGCCGATGGCGAGGCCGCCCTGGAGTGAAGTCAGGGTGAAATCCTCATCGATTTCAGCATAATATCCGACGAGATCGCCGCCGTATCCCTTGTCTTTTGAGGTGCCGGTGGCCACGATGGAAAGGGCCTCCATGCGGGCGAGGGCAAACAGGTGCTGGGTCAGATCATAACGGAGTTCCGCGGCCCCTTTCGCCCCTGCCCCGAACATATCGGCTGTGGACCGTTTTTGACGGAGAATATGGTCATCTTCATCCTGCACAACTGCCGGACCGATCCCAAATTCAACGCGACCGGTAAGCCGCTTGAATTTAACCTTGGCGCAGGCGTTGAGATACGCCATCACAATGTCGGAGGTGTAAGTGGCGACTACCCCGCTCTGGGTGTCATGCGGCATTTGCGGACGGGAGGGATATCTCTGGTCCACGTTGCTCATTGTCCAGTCCAGATGCTGAACCAGCAGGCTGGGACCAAATCCAATGAACATATCGAAACGATTCGATGAGGTGGTTACGTGGAACCAATAGCGAGCGCCCATATCGGCGGCCATGGCCGAGAGTGTGGCATCGGATTCAGAATAGATATCCAGCGACCCTGAATCATCGAAAATGCCCCAGTCAGAGTCCTCCATTTTGGATGAAGGATCCGTCAGATTTCCCATGATGGTGCCGAAGAACTCAATGTTACCCTTATAAAACAGATTTCCGCCTAGAGAGCCGTAGGCGACATTCAGGGGGAATTTCAATTCACTGATTTTTTCGGGCAGTTGTATGGACCCCTCATCCGGCGTCCAAGCCTGGCCGCCGATGGAATACGTAGCATCCCCGAGCCAGTAGCCTGCACCCGCCTGTACGCTTCCCGACCAGGGATTAGAACGGGGTGAGGTTTTGGCCGCACCCGGCAATTGCGCCATGACTGAACCAGAAATAAGGCAGACGGACAGCAGTGCGATTTGATTGATATATTTCATTATGTTTCACCTGACTTGGCGTAGTTTAAGAATCAATAATCAAGATTACAGACATGGATATACAGGATACGCAGGATAAGGTGAATACAAAATTGTGACGGGAAAGTGCGGCGCAACATACACCCCCCTCACCCTAGCCCTCTCCCTCAAGGGGCGAGGGAATGGAATAGCTGCCTTTTTAATGTCTGGTTTAAGAGGGGTGCATGAATCTGCTCCCTCGCCCCTTGAGGGAGAGGGTTGGGGTGAGGGGTTGCTATTAGTGAGGATTATGGAGGGTGCTTGTGGCTTGAATTCTTCTTTGATTTAGACTAAACATTAAGCCGAAGTAGCATTTAATCATACGACACTGATTTGATTGGCAACATGTCGCTTTCAAAACGAGAATACAAAACAGGAACCGAAGCGGTAAGTTTTGACCCGCTGGCCCTCGGTGTGGCGCTTCGTGAGGAGTGTCCTGAGGTGGATTTTGCCCTGCTCATGGGATCGAGTCGGGACGGCCGGATCCCGCCAGGAGGGGATCTCGATCTGGCCCTGAGCCTGCAGAAGCGTCTGACTTTTGAACTGCATGAGCGTGTTGCAAAAGTGGTCGGTCGGTTTGCACCGGGGGTAGATATTGATGTCGGGCATTTTGACAAAACTGAACCTGTTTATCGCTTTGAAGCCCTGAAGGGGCGTTTACTTTTCGCGCGCGATCAGGAGCGGTATCTTAGCTCCTTTTCTTTTGCCTGCCGGGAATACGAAAGCCAAATGCGTGATTATGAGCGGCAAGCCTCATATCGTCTTCAGCGAAAATCGGTGGCCGCATGAGCTTGAGATGGAATGGCGTCATTCAGCTCGATCCATTGTCCGCATGCGTAACCTGATTGTGCATGGTTATGACGTTGTTGATCCTGAGATTCTTTTTGACGCTGCTACGGGGCGTTTGGGTGACTTCCGTCGTTTCCGGGATGAAATTGACCTCGCTAATGCAAAGCAAGAGCCTGCCGAATCGATCCCGCCTAGCGGTGCGTGAGCATTGGGGGGTGTAATCCTGGATCGAAGTCCATTGGACGTGACCAGTTGGATGCGTTTCCCCCTTTTTTGTTGATCAAACGGCCTGAATCATGTATCGTTCAAAACATACTGAATGATCCATTTGCGCCCTCCAGTGCATAATGGATGGGGGCAGAGCGTGCCTAGAGCAAGGAGATTGGAGCTCCGAGCGCCGGGGAAAAGCGCCGAGAAAGTAGTGCCGAGCGCCGAGTGCCGGGAAGAAGCGCCGAGAAAGTAGCGCCGAGTGCAGAGTTCAAGTAAAGAGCGTAGAGATTGGTGAGCTGAGTAGTGACAGATGAATGAGATGGCGTTCAGATTTGAGGGACTTGATGTTTGGAAGCGTTCGGTAGAATTGGCCGGGAAGATCTATCAGATCACCAAATTATTGCCTCGTACTGAGCAATTTGGACTCATCGATCAAATGAGACGAGCTGCAGTATCCATTTCAGCTAATATTGCTGAAGGCTCTGCACGGGATACCGAAAAAGATTTCGCTCATTTTCTTAATATCTCCAGAGGTTCATTGTTTGAGCTTGTATCCCATCTCGAAGTTGCGTTGCGCCTTGAATATCTGAAGGCTGAGGATGTTTCAAAAGTTAAATCGGAAGCAACCGAAATCGCTAAGATGCTTAGCGGACTCCGAAAGCATATCCTTTCGCGGGAGCGAGCTCCGAGCTCCGAGCGCTGAGTGCCGAGAAATAGCGCCAAGCAAGTAGCGCAGAGTTCCGAGTAAAGAGCGCCGAGAAATAAGTTCCAAAAAGATGAAAACGTTCTTCCATCTATATCCCCTGTCTCGGCGCTCGGTGCTCCTAGCTCCGCGCTCTTCCCCCGCTCCCTGCTTTCCCTCTTTCTATCCTCGGCGCTCGGCGCTCCGCGCTCCGCGCTCTTCCCCTCACCCCTCTCGGCTCTCGGCGCTAAACGCTCCGCGCTCTTCCCCCGCTCCGCGCTCTTCCCCCGCTCCCTGCTATCCCCCTTTCTATCCTCGGCCCTCGGCGCTCCACGCTCCACGCTATTCCCCGCTATGAGTCCCTTAGATCAGCCAATAATTCGCAAGTTCATCGAAGATGCGGGGAATACCACCCAGGCGCTTGGGGTGGGCCGTGTCATTGGGCAAATATTCGGGTACCTCTATTTTAGTGAGGAGCCGCGGGGGTTAGACGACATGAAGGAGGCCCTTGGTATCAGCAAAGGCTCTGCCAGCATGGGCGTACGCCAGCTTGAACAATGGGGAGCAGTTCAGCGCGTTTGGGTCAAAGGTGACCGCAAGGACTACTATACTGCCAACGACTACTTCGGGAAGATCATCCGCAACATCGCCTCCGATCTTATGGGAAAGCGTCTTGCGGCCTTATCGCAGTCTTTAGATGCGGCCGAGCGGGAATTAAAAGGCGATCCCTCACTTAGCAACTCGGCCCTTCGACTGGGCTCAGGGCAGGCAACCCAACAACCCAACAACTCACCCTTCCTTCATGGAAGGGTGGCTCGCTTGCGTGAATTTCAGGAAAAGGTAAACAAGACTTGGAACAACCCCATTGTGAAGTTGATGCTGAAGTAGCAGTTGGTGGCGGCTACTTCGGTCATTTGTTATGGGTTATTAACTGTAAGGTGATTATATATAATTAATTTGCTAAATTATTACTAAATATATAAAATTTAGCGCATGAGCCAAGTCATTAAATTTGAGAATCTGCAAGACCGGATTATTGAGCTTAGAGGACAACGCGTTCTGCTTGATTGCGATGTTGCCGAGCTTTACGGTGTTGCGACCCGAGATGTCAATAAGGCGGTTGCCAACAATCAGGGAAAGTTTCCAGAAGGGTACGTTGTTGAGCTAACACGACATGAAAAAGAGGGACTGGTGGAAAATTTCCACCGGTTTGGTAGGCTCAAACACTCGACTGTCAATCCCAAGGCGTTTCCCGAGAAAGGCCTATATATGCTGGCCACCATTCTCAAGAGCTCGAAAGCGTTTCAGGCGACGCTGGCCATCATTGAGACGTTTACGCAAATTCGCGAACTGTCCAAAAACATCCGGGATCTGCCGATGGTCCAGGACAAGACGGCGCAGAAGGCGCTAATGCAGAAAAGCGGAGAATTGATTGCCGGAATTTTAGATGACGACCTTCGAACAAGCGATACCGAGACCTCTATTGAGTTGAATTTTGCTGTGTTAAAATTCAAGCACACGATCAAGAAGAAGAAAGACCCGTAAGTCTCCGCCACAGGCGGATGTGGGACCATATAGGGGCCTAACTCCGGCCGACATGCTGGCGGCTGCGGGACTATATGGGTTACACGTTTTCGGAATTCAATAACGAATAACCAATATCTGGGCTCTGGATTTGCATATGCTTGCAGATTGAGCGTTCGGCGTTATTGACCGAGCGTGAACTGAAAAATACGGTAAATTCGCAGAGATAAGGCATGTGCGTCTACTAATGTCCTTTCCTAACCAATGCGTGACTATACCAAAATTGTAGCCTGGCAGAAAGCGGATGACCTAACTGTTGCGGTTTACGAAGGTACGCGGTCTTTCCCCAAAGATGAGTTGTATGCATTGACCAGCCAACTTCGCCGCGCGGCATACTCTGTACCTGCCAATATTGTGGAAGGTTCGTCTCGTGAGTCCAAGAAAGACTACTTGCATTTCCTTTACATTGCACGTGGGTCACTATCGGAAACCCGCTACTTTATTCATCTCTCTCGCAGGCTGAAATACGCTGATGACGCAGCATGCAAGCTGCTGCTTGATCAGGCCAACGAAACCATGCGTGTCTTAGCTGGTCTGATCAACGCCGTGGAGCAAGAAGCAGGCAGCGTTACGCGGGTAATTGCGAAGGTGACGAGTGCGGTCGTGATCAGTCTGGGATGGGTGATCCGGCCATAGACCATGAGGATTTGTGCCCTAACAGCCTGTTGAAAAACACTTGCTGGTATTCTTTTTTCAATGTGGGAGGGGCGCGACAGGCTCATATGAGCGCCTAAAATGAACTATCGCCGCACGGAGTGCGCCTCCCACATTGAAGACATCTGTTTTTCGACAGGCTCCTAAGTCACTAAGTCATTCATTTCTTCCGATAGGAATAATCCCCAAAATCGACATGAATCGCATCTTGCATTCTCCTAAAGGTCTAAGGTCTAAGGTCTATGGTCTATGGTCTCATTTCCGCACCCCCAAGGTGCGAAAATGACCTTCCCCCTCACCCTCATTTTCATCTGGCTTGTTTTCTGGCGTCCGCAGGAGTGGCTGCTTCCTTGGATGTATGGCGTGCCGGTGCTGAGCGGGGTGGTGTATGCGGCTTTGCTAGGGCTGATTATGGAGGCTAGCCAGAAAAGCATCACCATGCCGAAAACCCCTGCAGTGAAGCTGGCCGTGGGGCTCTGGTTTGCAGCCATAATGTCTCATGTGGCGCACACCTATTTCCAAGGGGCTATAAACACCATTGTACCAACATTTAAAATATCTCTTCTTTTGGTGTTACTGCTGGTGGTGATCAATCAAATAAATCGTGCGCGGCTGGTCGTGTTGATCTTTGTGATGGCGGCAGTTGTGATGTCGGTTCACGCTATTCTTCAATACAACACGGGGGTTGGTTTCGCGGGATCGGGGCCGATAGTTTGGTGGAATTCAGATAAGCATAAATTAATCATACAAACCCTGTTCTTCGGCATCTTCTCGGATCCGAATGATATGGGGCAATTTCTCGGGTTGGCGATCCCTTTCGTATTTGCCTTTCCCAGGCGCATGAATCCCATTACGTTCCTGATGGCGGCGGGAGTGGTGTGGTTTGTTGCCGAGGCACTCCTGACAACGCATTCGCGCGGGACCTTAGTGGGAGTGTTTGCGATGTTGGCCTGCATGTTGCTTTTACGCTTCCCTGTAAAGTGGATGCCCTATCTAGCGGCGATAGGTTTGGTGGCAGGGTTAGGGTTTTGTGCAGTATTTGGTTCTTCCCTATTAGATATGTCGGCACGGGATCGGATTGTTTTTTGGGGTTATGCTAACAGGTATTTTAAGAGCAGTCCGATTAACATGCTCTTTGGAGGGGGGTATGGTATGTTTGCTGAAATTACCGGTACAGACCGGGCGGCGCATAATGCCTTTGTATGCTGTTATGCGGAACTCGGGTTGATTGGGTATTGGTTCTGGTTCAATCTTTTGTCACTTGGGGTGATTGGGTGTTGGCGGACGCGGGCTGTGTTTAAGCGACCCAGGAATGGGGCGCAATCTTATTTGAAGCGTCTATCAGGACTGAGTATTGTAGCCATGGCTGGATTTGCCGCGTCTTCATATTTTCTGAGCCGTGCCTATGTTTATCCCTTTTTCTTCCTGTTTGGTTTAATGAATGCCATTCCGGTAATTGCTCAGCGATATCTTCCGGAGGATTATCCTCCACTTATAAATTTCCGGAAGGATGTGATGGTGACGGGTACTCTGGCAACACTGGGGAGCATTGCCTATATCTATGCATCCGTATTGGTGCTAAATAGGGCCTATGGCGGGTAGGGGTTGCGGGGGAGACCGTAGACTCCAGACTTTAGGCCATAAACTTTGAAGATGAAGAATAGAATCCGTTTGATTCCAAATGTAGTAACCGCTGTCCTCAGCGGTGATGACAATACAAAAGCGCCGGTGAGGACACCGGCTACTACAATAAAGACAAGTAATTGACTATGAGCACTTCTCACACTTCGGGTTTCACATCTAACGACTCTCCAAAGATCACCGTTTATCGCCCTAATATGCGGCATGAGCTTGGGTTCTTTCAAACTTGGGCGGTCATGTCCCGCAATGTCTGGGGGGCGCGCGAGCTGATCTGGCAGTTATTTAAGCGCGACTTTCTGGCGGGCTACAAGAAGTCTTTTGTCGGCTTTTCCTGGGTTTTTGTTTCTCCGATTTTGGGGATTGTATCTTGGATATTCCTCCAGAAGACTGGGTTGTTGAAGCCGGGTGATGTTGGTATTCCCTATCCGGCGTATGTGCTGATCGGTACCTCAATGTGGGCGCTTTTTATTGGCTTTTTCGGATCTGCATCATCCACGCTATCGGCGGGTGGTGGGTTATTGATGCAGGTGAATTACCCCCATGAAGCCCTTTTATTCAAACAACTTGCCACCCAATTGGCCAATTATCTGATCGGTTTCGTGATGAATATCTGTGTTTTGCTGGCCTTTCATGTTGTCCCCAGTTGGGGGATACTGTTACTTCCCCTGGTAGCGCTGCCGTTGTTCTTTTTGGCGACAGCGGTGGGGCTTATGGTGTCGATGATCTCGGTAGTGGCATATGACCTCAGTCGAATGGTAGATATTGGCATGAGTATTTTGATGTACACCACGCCGATCATCTATTCTGCCAGCAATAGCAGTGAGGGGCTTCAACTCATCAATCGATGGAATCCATTGACCTACTTGGTGTGTTCCTGCCGGGATATGATCATTTATGGTCATTTATATCACCCCAAAGGCTACTTTATAGCGGCGACGATCTCTCTGGTGCTATTCATGATTTCATGGCGCCTGTTCTATGTGAGTGAGGACAAGCTGATAGAGAGAATGGTGTGAGGGTGTGAAGAGAGCCCCTCGACTGAAGGGATTCTTAGACATAATATACACAATGCAGCAAAATGGTTATTGACCAGGAGCGAAGCTAACAAGGTGGCAGCCGACGTCCCCGGCGGCTGCGGGACCCTGCAAGGGCTTTAAAAGGGACCATGCGTTCGCCGAGGACGTCGAACGCCACCAGTTTGAAAGACAAATGAGAGGCGAGGGAGTTGCGAAATAGCACGAAGCACATGTAGTAACCTGTACCTTGGTTTTTCATTCAATCTAGGGTATATTAGCGACGTTAGAGTATTTGAATGAGATGCGCCGTGCGGCGGCGGTCAAGTGGTATGAAATGCGCAGGATATCTCAAGGGAAAGCCGCTGAGTTGTGTGGGGTATCACGTTCCGAGTTCATCGGGATCCTGAGCGACTACCGGGTTTCCGTTTTGCAGGATGATTCTGCATCACTTGCCGTCGAGGTCAGTACGTAATAGATAACGCCTAAATAACAGAGTATAAGTAAAAAAATGCGAGGTAAAAGATGAAAGAATGGATCACAGTCGATTTCGCGATATGCGGAGGGAAGCCTGTTATTACCGGAACCCGCATTCTGGTTAAGAATATTCTTGGGATGGTAGCGGGCGGATACACGCTGAGCCGGATAATTGAAGCCTATCCGGAACTCACAATTGAAATGGTTGAGGCGGCGCTGGAGTATGCGGCCTCTGTTATCGATGAAGAACAAGTCCTGGCCCATGCGTAAACTGGTAATGAATGTTCTGATAGACCAGAATGTGCCAGTTGCCGCTGCCGATTGGTTACGGGGACAACATCCGGACTGGAATATTAGGCATGTAAATGAACTTGGGTTTGAGGGGAAAAGTGATACGTTTCTATATCAATGGGCGCAGCACAAACAAGCCATTGTTATCACGTATGATGAGGATTTTGCAGATGCAAGGTGTTATCCGCTCGGGTGCCATCATGGTGTGATTCGTCTCCGAGTGTGGCCGACAACGATTGAACACACAATTGAGGCGTTGAAGCGGCTGCTTGAACAGTTACCTTCGCCCGAGTGGTGCCGCAGTCTCATCATCATAGATAATCGTAAAATCCGCGTGAGAAAGCTCACTCACCTTCCTTAACTCTTCACTCGTAACCCATCACTCTTCACTCTCTGTGAACTCCTCGCTCATCACTGATCACACTTCACTTCCTCCGGACGTCGTCCTCAGCGTGCGCAACGTCTCCAAAAAATTCTGTCGCAACCTCAAGCGCTCCATGGCGTATGGGATGAGCGACCTCAGGAAACGCTTTATGCGTATGCGGCCATATAACGCATATCAAACCGATGATGGTTGATGAATATATCAAAGATATTGTTGCCGTCCGAACCCGGTATGAGCAAAATCTGAACCTAAAAAATCGACAATATCGTGTCTGCTGGTAACATTTATTGTAAGTTGAAAGATCTAATGTCCGATTGGTCAAAAAATACAGTCATTCAAAAAAGATAACTCTATGGATAAGTTTCCCGCAATTTCAGCCCATTCCCGCAGTTTGTCAGTTGTCGTGCCGGTTTATAATGAAAGTGAATGTTTCCAGCCGCTTTTAACCAGGCTTCTTTCCCTGCGCGACCGCCTGCGGGATGTGGAATTGGAGTACATCTTTGTCGATGATGGATCCAATGACGGAACCACGGTTCTGCTAGCCACTGCAGCGAATGAATATAGTTGTGTCAAGATGATTCTCCTCAGTCGGAACTTTGGACATCAAGCTGCTCTTACCGCTGGTGTTGACCGCGCCGACGGCGATTGGGTGTGCATCATTGATGGCGATTTGCAGGATCCGCCCGAGCTTATCCCTGAAATGCTTGCTAAGGCGAGTGAAGGTTACGACATTGTTTATGCCCAACGCCGTTCGCGTGACGGCGAAACTCGATTTAAAAAAGCGACAGCATCCCTGTTCTATCGACTCATCACCGTTCTCTGTAAAATTGAAATCCCTCCCGACACCGGTGATTTTCGCCTTGTGTCGAGGCGTGCAATTCTGGCCTTTCGCCAGATGCGAGAGACGCATCGGTTTATTCGTGGTATGGTCCCATGGTTGGGATTTCGAAGTGCACCATTTCTCTATGATCGCCAAGCCCGCTATGCGGGCAGCACCAAGTGGCCCATTCGCAAGATGCTTCATTTCGCCATGGATGCACTGTTTTCGTTCTCGAATTTCCCGTTGCGTCTAGCCGTTTTTCTTGGTTGTGGAATGACGGTGTTTAGTTTTATTGGTCTCCTCGTGATATTGTATTTCCGCTTCATGACAACGTTTTATGTGCCGGGCATTTCGGCTGTCATATTCCTCATCCTGTTAACCAGCGGAATGCATTTTGTAGTTCTGGGTATCTTCGGGGAATACATTGGCAGAATTTTCGAGCAATCCAAACAGCGGCCTTTATATATAATTGCAGCGACAGCCAATTTGCCAAATCCTTAAAGCCAATATCATATGTTTTCAAAATTATCTAAGTTGACATTGGCTCGCGCTGCGCTGTTGCATGATGTGCCCATCTACATCCAGTTTTATATCACTGCTCGATGTAATCTTACGTGCAAACAATGCAATATTATTTACGCTAACTCGGACGTTCGCGAATGCACGCTGGATGAGATCCAGCGCATCGCAGATAACTTCGTCAAATTGCGCGTTGCCATGGTCTTGCTCACAGGAGGCGAACCTTTTGCCCGCCAGGATCTGCCCGCCATCATTCGCGCGTTCGAGTCGCGCGGCATCCATGTTCGCATGCAAACCAATGGCCTTGCGAGCGAGGAGCGCATCCAGGAGGTTGTTGCAGCTGGTGGTCTCGACGTTTCCATCTCCCTCGACTCGCTTTGGCCGCCCAGACAGGATGATATAAATGGGGGCTTTGTCAAATCCTGGCATGATGCGCTACGAGCCATGGCCAATTTTAGCCGGTACCTTCCGCGCGAGGGGTCATTTGGGTCTATAGGGTGTGTTTTGCAGCGCGATAACCTCGGCGATATAGAGGATGTGATACGGTTTGGGAGTGAGGTTAGTTGGTATACGTCTCTTGTCCCGATTCATGTTACAACGCTCGACCTTCCAATGAACTTCCGGACATTTGATCAGAGCCTTCGCTGGAAGCCTGAGGAGTTACCCGTTGTGAATTCCTGTATTGAGCGGATTCGTCGCATGCGCCGTGAAGGATACCTGCTTTATGACAGCGATCAGTATCTGGATGACATAAAGCGATTCATAGCAGGCGATTCCACAACTTGGCGAAGTAAGAACGATGGTGTCTGTGATAGTCCCAATCTTTACTTTTCCGTTCTGCCCAATGGGAATTTTTCTCCGTGTTGCGATCACCGGATTGGGGGATCAATCCCAGTATATGCACCTGAGTTTCCGGCCATCTATCGAAGTCGTAAGTTTCGCGATGAGGTTCTTGCCGTAACCCGGACTTGCCCGGGGTGTATGTATGGAAGTTACCCCGAGATGAGCATTGCAATGCGTTTTTTTGCGGCCAAACTAGAGCGGATGAAACTTTTTCTCACATCACCTCCAACAAAGCGTTGGCCCATTACTTATGATCAGTTGGTCTCAATCGCAGAGCGGATTCGTAGTGAATCACGCGAGCGTCTTCAGTTGCCCATTCCTTCAGATTCTCAATCTTGAGTCTCCAGAGTCGAATCTCATGCCAAAAAAAATACTTTTTGAGAGTGCGATTCACCAACTCGCCGCCGCGGGGCGTCGCCGCCTTGAAACTTTAGGAGCATATCAAGCCGATATCACCACACTTCGAAAATTTCTGCAATCTTTGCGCTTTGAGGTTGAAGGAGCAAGAACATTAAAGGCCAATTGGTCGTTTCCTGCTTCTGGCTCAGCCACAGTGGATTTCACAGATGCTAAATTGTATCAACGGGGTGATGCTTGCCTCGCGGCACAACAAAAATGCGAAGGCGGTCATAACTTCAGTGGGGATGCAGTTGAGCGGCACAACCGCAAATGTTTCGATCGCTGTTTCGACGAACTGGTTGCGGCAGCCGCCATCACTTTGCATAAATGAAAACTTCAAACCAAAATCTCCATGATGAAGCCCAATTCCATGATGAGTGGGCCGACAGTGTGGACATCACCAAGATTGATGTGCGGCAGATGTGCGAAGCCTGTACGGCGCCTGAGCTAAGGTATATCCGTGCGACTTTGGGTGACCTGCACGGCAAGCGATTGCTCGATGTCGGTTGCGGCCTGGGCGAAGCGGGTGTCTATTTCGCTACGCTTGGGGCGCAAGTCACCTTGACTGATCTCTCTGCCGGGATGCTCCGCGCCGCAGAGCGGTTGGCTGTACACCATGGTGTGAGCGTCCGAATTCACCAAGGTGCGGCCGAGACGCTAAAGCCTCAGAATGATGAGTTATTTGATATTATCTATGTCGGGAACGCTTTTCACCACATTGATATTACCAAAACCCTTGACCAGCTCTTGCCGTTGTTGCGCCCTGACGGCGTTTTGGTTAGTTGGGATCCCATGCTATATAATCCGCTCATTCAGCTCTATCGCCGCTTGGCCAAAAAGGTGCGTACCGAGGAGGAACACCCGCTCAAAGCAGCGGATGTAAGACTTATCACCTGTCGTTTCGAACAGGCTGACACGAAATTCTTTTGGCTTTTTACTCAAGCGGTGTTTATCGCGATGTTTGCTCTACAATGGCGGCACCCCGGAAAAGAGCGATATTGGAAGAAAGTCATTGAAGAGGCGAACCGTTGGGCACCGATTTATCAGCCTCTTGAATTTTTAGACCGAATTGTACTCTGCGTTTTTCCTTTTCTGGGTTGGTTGTGTTGGAATGTCGTAATTGTTGCGCGCCGACCGCGCTATATTACCAGATTGAGAAAGTGAGCCTATGGCGGCATTAAATAAACATCAAATCAAACCATTTTATTGCGAAGCTCACGCAGCAAGGGATTCAGCGGATGAGCGAAACCGATATTATGGAGACAAACCAATCAATTTAATGTTTTTATTGGAAAACAGATATTCTTGGATGAATCGGTTTCTAAGTGCTTCTTCAAGTGGCTTGGAAGTGGGAAGCGGGTCAGGGCTTAGCAGAGAATATGTAAAATCCGGGCCTTTTCTGCTAAGCGACTTTACAAATGCAGAGTATTTGGATGTAAAGAAAGTGGATGCCTTAAATACTCCGTTTAGAGCTAAGGATTTTGACTTTGTTGTTGCTAGTCATGTTATACACCATGTCCCTAATCCGATGATGTTTTTCAGTGAAATGGCGCGCATCCTAAAGCCTGGCGGCCTTTTGTTGATAAACGAAGTGAAATGTTCAATTTTAATGAGGGCGATCTTACGCCTGATGAACCACGAATCCTACGACTATGGAGTATCTGTATATGACCGGACAGCGATGATGAAATTGAATGCAGACGATCGCTGGGAAGCGAATTGCGCCGTTCCAGATTTGTTATTCGATGATTTACGTGAATTCGACAAAAATGTCTCGAGTTTCAAGGCGATTCATCATGAATACTCTGAGTGCATAATCTTATTGAACTCTGGAGGAGTAGATCGTGCGACCTTACATATCCCACTGTTTAGATTCTTTAAAAGAATGGTTCTCGCCTTAGATCGTGGCTTAATTTCCTTGTCTCCAGACATATTTGCTATGTCTCGCCGAGTTGTTCTGCAGAAGCGTGCTGAAGACTAACCGAGTTTGGAAGCATTTTCGTCTGTTCAAGCGGGCTTCATCGAAAGCTCTTCCGTAACTCTAAATAGGTATATTTAAGGATCGAGCGGCGGGGGATATTAACATTCGTTTTGCGGAAGGTTGGCCGATCCATTATCAGGCTAAGTCTGTAATGGCGACATAGATATGATCAGTGTTGTTATTCATTTAGTCGCCCAAAGCATTGTGCTAGGCGCAGAGACAATGGGGGTCTTGGGACTGCTTGCCGTTCTTGGAGCCGGCCCAGTTTGGCTGGTATTCCCGTCCTTCGCGAAGTTACGTTGGCCGATTTTTGCTCCGCTAGCCGGGTTGGCAATCGTTACAATCATTGGCGTGCCTTTGGCATTGATTGGAGGGGCGGTGGCATATGTCGCCCCGGTAATATTTGCGGGAGGGATCCTCGGTTCGCTAATCGTTACGCTACGCATGTCTAAGAACCAGCGAGGGAGACGTATCCTGTTGACATGGGTAAGGCGCCGTTTTTTGGCAGGCGCAGGGGTGCTGATAGTAGTCGCTGTCGCATCGACGGCGCTGATAACTCAGGGAGGCCGAGGTAGTGTGCGCGATGTCTGGGGTTCGGGCGACTTCGGGGCGTATTGGATAGTCTCGGATTATATGCAGCAGCACGGTGCAAATCTTGATGCCTATCAGAATCAAACAGCTTTTCATGCAGTAGACATTCAGGCTCACCTTAGTAAGCATGCAAGACTTGGCTGTATGGTCTTTCTGGCATATATGGGGTCGATATTGTCGCCATTAGCCATTCATCAAGTCATCGTGCCTTCAATCGTGGCGTTAATACTGTTAATGCTTGGCTTGGCCCAATGTTGGCTGGATTCTGAGATTCCTCACCCACAGTACGTTCTGGTGATATTGCTTCTCCACCCGTTTCTTTATTTTCTTCTCTACTTCACTTATGTAAGTCAAGCATCTGGCGTGGTGCTTGGCATGGCTGGCTTATTGATCGGTGGACGTAAAAAGGCAGGGAAGATTGAAGCGATACTCTCTGGATGTCTAATAGGAACCGCCATTCTTCACTATCCATCTATGCTGCTGGTAGCAGGGGTTTTCTGGGTCATGCAATTTGCCGTGCGATTTCGCCTCGGCCAAGAGTGGTGGGCTTATCTTGGTCCGCTCACCATTCTGGTAGTGGGCGGTATATATCTGCCCAACACGCTTAACGAGTTGATTTGGGTCGCGCGCACCGCAATCCCTCCGGGGTGGGATTGGCGTGGCCTCATTGGATCGTTCGAATTTGTGGGTCTCCGCTCTGTCCTCGGCTATGAAATGCCGGAAGCACGGAACATGGTCGTGAGGGTCGCGGATTATGCCCTTATCATCGCTCTGGGTGTATTTCTCTATGCAGGTTTTAAATATAGCCGCATGCGGATAGTAGCTTTGACGATTGCAGTCACGACCGCTCTTTTATCAATGGTTGCCGTCTTGAAATACCTGCAGCATGTTCCACATGCAAGTCATGCTATAGTGAAAAACCTTTCACTATTCCCGATTTTCTTTTGTTTGATTGCTGCCGTTCCGGTGGCGCATAAGTGTGCGCATTTGTCAGTGATGAGACGTTTAATTGTTAGTGGCTTTCTTTTATCGGTCATCGTTTTGGGACAAGGTCTTGCTCTTATGCGCAGTGAGAGACAAGAGGCTTGGTGTAATGCGGACCTGATTCAGTTGACGCGTCGTCTTCTCGCCAGATCGCCTGAAGTTAAAGTTAAACTTGCGATCTCTAATCCCCATAATCGGAAATACTTCAGAGAGAAGGGAATAACCGCTGGATCGCTCTTGGAGCGTTTGCCGACTATGGAATGGGAAATAGCGGCTCCGATCGTTCGTGATGAGCGTCGATTGGCGCAAAAGGATTCAATGATGCAGTCGAACTGTTTCGCAATACTCTCAGCTCGTGAGATGTTGCCCCCTGTTGATGCCAGCTTGATTGCCGATCATGAAGGTGAATACTATGCCCTGCCGACGACACTTTTGGTTCGACAGGATTTAAGGAATGAGCGACTGTAAGGAACATGAAACATATCGAGCCGAGGTCATATCATGACTCTGTGTGAATACTTACCAAAGCACTTTAGCTCGCATCAGCGGGGATCTCAGCTCTACGTCAAATTAGTTTGTTTTCTCCAAATCATAACCAAGATGCGATTGATTCAAGTCGTAAGGTATTAATGAAACGAATGAAACTGATCCCCTTCCCAAATAATGCAACCAATCAACAAATGACCCCAATCCCAAATAACCCGTCACTCTCCCTCCCTGATGACGTTGTTCTCAGCGTCCGCGGCGTTTCCAAGAAATTCTGTCGCAACCTCAAGCGCTCCATGATCTATGGAATCAAGGATCTGACAAGGAATATGCTGGGCGTGAGATCCTCAACAGCGCAGCAACCTGACAACTTAGCAACTGGTGAAGGTCTCCGCCGCGATGAATTCTGGGCTGTTCAAGACATCCACTTCGAGTTAAAACGCGGGGAATGTCTTGGTCTGATTGGGCGCAATGGTTCGGGTAAGTCCACTTTATTACGTCTGTTGGCTGGCATATATCCTCCTGATGCGGGAGAAATTGCGGTGAGAGGAAGAGTGGGCGCCCTGATTGCATTGGGTGCAGGATTTCACCCTCACATGACAGGTCGGGAAAACATTTATCTCAATGGTGCGATTCTTGGTCTTAGGCGCAAAGAAATTGATGACCAGTTTGATGAAATAGTTGATTTTGCGGATATTGGCGACTTCATTGACGCACCTGTATCCACTTATTCGTCAGGCATGTCAGTTCGACTTGGCTTTGCCGTGGCAACGGCCAGTATTCCCGATCTTATTTTGATAGATGAGATTCTCGCGGTGGGTGACATGAATTTTCACGCCAAATGTTACCATCGAATCGGAAAAATCCTGAAACATGCAGCGGTGGTGTTTGTTAGCCACGATATGGTGCAGGTGTCACGAATTTGTGATACCGTAATGCTTCTCGAAAAAGGACGAATTCTTCATTGCGGTGCGACTCAGAGCGGAGTTGACTTGTATTCATCCCTGGCGATAGGGTCAAAAGGTGTCCCAAAGATAACAATTTTGGATCCTAGGATTATAAACTTCACTCCGAGTTTAGACAAATCGGTTCTACAATATGGCGACATGCTTGACGTCACATTAACTTTCGATTCCAGGGAGAATCTAGAGACTGGATTATGCCTATTTACGCTGGGGGCTGCAGAAATATTTTACTCCCAGACTAATTTTACAGACATGTTGAAGCGAATACCACGAGGTCAGTCCACTTTGATATTTCGTTTGGGCCCGATTCACCTTCGGAAAGACGACTATGATTTGAGCGTAACGATTACAGATTCCACCAAAAAGAATACTCTAATCCATGCTATGAACTGTGTGAAGACACGTATGGTTGGCGATCGAGGCTGGGGTGGTGCCTATCAAATTCCAGTTTCACCGGTTTCTCCTTGCTAAAGTCATAATCCTAATCAATGCGTAACAAAAATTCCAAAACATGATTAATTCTTAAACCCTGAATTTTGCACCTGAATACGTGATTTGAGATTGAAAAACCATCTGGGAACCCCGATATGATTGACTGAAGTTCAAATCGGTTAACCCTAAACGGAGGTCACCCAGATGGTTATGCGGAAAGATGCGGCAAAAAGGAGTCGTGGACAAGTCAAAAAAGGGCAGGACGCGGACGCGCGAAAGACGGTGATTACGTCGGACACACCCTACGCCGAATGTTCCGAGCGGCTGACGGCGTTCGGCGGCTTGCTGGCGCTGGTGAAGTTTCTGGACTTGCTCGACTTTAAGAAGACGTTGGAAGGGCATTACGTTCGCCCGAAGCGGGAAGCTGAATTGGGTGATTATCGGATGGTTCTGGGGATGCTGACGATGTTGTTTATTGGATTTCAACGGCTGGGACATCTCGCCTATGTGCGCAGGGACGCAATGATCTGCGGCGTCTTTCACGTTAAGGCGTTGCCCGTGGTCAGCACGTTCTGGCGCTATCTGACCTCGCTGGGGATCATGCAGTCGGCCTCGTTGCTGAGGTTGGGGGCCGCCTTGCGAGCGAAGGTGTGGGCGCTGTGTGAATACGAGCCGCGCCGGGCGACGGTGAACATCGACACGACTGTGGCCACGGTGTACGGGGAGATCGAAGGGGCGCGCAAAGGGCACAACACCAAGCATCGTGGCAAGAAAGGGTTGCGACCGGTTCTGTGTTTTATCGAGGAGACGCGGGAATATTCGTGCGGGACTCAGCGGCGCGGCGAGACGATCAGCAACGAGGAAGCGGCCCGTCAAATTCGGCAGTTTCGCAAGCAGTTGCCCGAGTGCGTGAAGGAGATTCGGGTGCGGGGAGATGGTGAATTCATTGGGTGGGAGAGCATAAAAGCCTGTCTGGACGAGGGTTTTGTCTTCACCTTCGGGAACAAACGCTGCACTCCGCCGTTTCTCGAAGACGGCTGGTATCGACATGGGGAATACGAATACAACGAGTGCGACTACCAACCGATGGGCTGGGAGCAGCCATTCCGATTCGTCGTCATGCGTATCCGCGAAGATCAAAGAGGCGATCGGCAATTGAAGCTGCTGGAGTCGGAGAACTTTCTCTATCGGGTGTTTGTGACCAACGCGAAAGGCCGCTCCCATCAAGGCATTGATGATTATGACCAGCGTGCTGACGTGGAGAATCTGATCGGGGAAGCACAACGCGAGGGCGTTCTGGCGATTCCATCGAAGCGGTTCCAGGCTCACCATGCGTTTTTCCAGATCGTCATGTTGGCCTACAATCTGTGGCGGTGGATGAAGCTTCTGGCCGGGCATGCGCAGCGTGAGGCGAAGGGGGTAGCCTCGAAGGATGATCGGAGGCAAATCACCATGCCTGACCACATCATTCGAATCGCGCGGCTGAAAATGCTTTTTGTAGCGGCGAAAATCCTCTCCCATGGGAACCGGGATGAGATGCGTTACTCGATGCATGAGCAACGCGCGGCCGGGTTGATGGATTTTCTCAGTTATCTGGATCGCCGTCGCAGGGAGGCGGCATAAACCGATGAAATCAAACTGGTTGCTGTGTAAAAAAGATTTTGCACCAGAGGAAGACCACTCAAAAGACTGTAATCGGGAGGGCACAAAAATGTGGAATGTCTCAAAAAAAAAGTCAAGTGATGCAAAATTCAGGAAATAACTATGAATATATGGCTTAGAAAAATAGTTGGTTGCATCAAGCAGACATCACACGTTAATATCCCCACGCCAGTGTGGCAGAGCGAAACGTCCAAGTGTCGTGAACGATTAGCTCCATATTGTTTGGGTTATGGAATTGATTTAGGATTCGGCGGTGACCCTATCACTGCCCATGCAATTCGGGTTGACAAACCATTGCCATATACAAATGTTGGATTTGAATCAGTGCAACTTGGTGGCGATGCAAAGAAATTATTATGGTTCAATGATGAGGTCCTCGATTTTGTGTATTCATCGCACCTTCTTGAGGACTATGATGATACGGAAAATGTGCTTCGTGAATGGCTGCGTGTTATAAAGCCTGGTGGCAAGTTGATTCTTTATTGTCCGGATGAACAGGTCTTTCGAAAACATTGCGCACTAACGGGTCAATCGCTTAACCCATGTCATGTCCATGTAGAATTCTCTTTCAACTTCGTTAAAACAATACTTAAACAAATTGGTGGTGTTGAAATCGTTTATGCATGCAGCCTCGTTGATATATACTCATGGGAACTTGTTTGCGAAAAGAAAACCGAGGGAAAACAAGTTATATAACTCGACCAGTAGGGACGGCGTGACATTGATATGCTGGTAAATAAGAATTAGGCTGTTCAGCGTTTGAAGCACTTGCCGGATAGAGAGGATCATCATGAAGATTGACGACAAAATAATTGCGACTTTCTTGGGGCTTACGGTTGAATCCAAAAATTGGATGATGAGTCCCGTGGAGCGGTTAACAATCGTTGGGTTGTTGTCGATCTTACGGCCTCAAACAGCGTTGGAGTTGGGTTACAAGGCTGGCGGCTGTACTGAATATCTGGCCCAATATTCAGAAAAAGTTTGGACTGTTGATATGGATGCCACTGTACTTGAAAGCCCTGGACGATTTGCCAATACCATACCGTTGCATATGAAAACTAGCGAAGCACTGTGCAAACTAAGAAATGAAGGGAGACACTTCCAGTTCGCGCTAGTCGATGCTGATCACTCTGTCGAAGGTGCCTGTCGCGATTTGCAGGAGACAATTCTGCTCGCAGATGTGATCGTATTGCATGATGCCAGTAATCCTGAATGTCGCCGTGGGTATCAGAGAGCCTTGATGAACTGTAATGCCTATTCGAATTTGGATCTTGTGGACGGCCATCTTCAGTCTGACGGATTATGGGGAGGGCTTGGTATTGTTGTACCCAAATTATCCGCAACCAGTATCTCGTTTTTAACGTCTGTGAAAGTGGCCAACAGTGCACTTCTTCGAGATGCATTAGACAAGGCGGGAAATAATCCAACGTCAATATTGACGCGGTGTAAGAGCCGTTTGGGTTTACGAACGGGGGGATGTGTTTAGCAGGTACGACGAGTTCATATTATGCAAATCTTTCAAAAAGTTAGGGAAAACCATGAGAAATCTCGGCCAAAGGTGAAATGCAAAAATTGGCATCGTGACTCTTTTATGTTGGTCGAATAAGACTGATATTATGGCAGTTGAAAATGAAGCTGGACAGTAGTGATTTCGTCGATAATGGCAATATATCTGAAGGTGACGATGTGGATATTCTGGGAAATAGCCTGAATAAATTGGTGGGATGGTTAGAACTTGTCCAGTTGCGTGGGCAATGGAAATTACTTGGAAAGACAGTCATTTGGACGAATGGATGTTTCGACTTGTTGCATATTGGCCATGTTAGATCCTTGCAGAGAGCTAAAGCAGTAGGACATATATTGGTGGTGGGGGTTAACAGTGATAAGTCTGTACGGACTCTTAAAGGGGATACCCGTCCCATTGTGCCACTAGTGGATAGAATGCAAATGTTGGCGGCGTTAGAATGTGTGGATTATGTTGTGAGTTTTGATGAACTGACTCCTGAACGCTGTCTTTTGGAATTACAGCCAGATATTCATTGTAAGGGTGCCGATTATGCTCCACCCGGAGGGAAACCCATTCCTGAGGCTTCTCTAGTTTATAGTTATGGGGGTAAAATTATTTATATTCCGATTGAAGGCGGAATCTCAACAACGTCGATTATCAAAAGTATTGGTCAGGGAAAGTAGCATTACCTATCATTTAGAACGGTAATGAAAATGATGAATGGGGCGGCACTCACTGAAAAATGAATTTGCACGTTAAAATGATCGATCTGTTGAAAACCTCTTATCGTTTTTGTGTGCCCACGCTATTTTATCAGTATACTGTGCGACTGTGGTATGCGGTAAAATTGATAATAACGAGATCACGAGAACGCTTGACTTGGATTCGATTAGGAAGGCCTGGGATTTGTTTCCGTGGAGCGGGTGGCATCGGGGATGATCTGCTATGTACTGCTGTCCTGCGGGAATTGAGCCGTCGCCACATGGGTGGTGTTTGCATGGTGACTGCGCATCCTGAAATATTCACGCGAAACCGTGATGTAGCACTAGTGGCAACGCCTGGTGCCAGGATGGTTCGTAAAATTCAAGAGTTTGGGGGCCAATTTATCATACTCAGTTATGAGAGTTACGATGTCGATAACGATCTGAATGAACCGCCCCGGCGCCATATCATTGCGGAGATGTGTGCGAAGGCCGGAATACGGGGTTTTGTGAATTTGCGGCCGTACTTGAACCTTCGGGCAGACGAGGTGAAGGATTATTCTTGGGCAAAAGGGAAGATTGTCATCCAAAGTTCAGGGATGGCATCGCGTTTTCCGATGCCTAACCGGGAGTGGTATCCAGAACAGTTTATGGAGACAGTGGGACTGTTGGCGGGTAAGTATGACGTGATTCAAATTGGTTCACCCCGCGACCCGATATTGCCAGGGGTTATCGACTTACGGGGCAAAACAAGCATGAGAGAATCTGCCGCATTGTTTAGTCAAGCACGACTTTATGTTGGTGCTGTGGGGTTGTTAATGCATCTGGCGCGGGCTGTGGAGTGTCCGGCAGTAATTATTTATGGCGGACGAGAAGCTCCATGGCAGACGGGGTACTCATGTAATTTCAATATCTGCGAACAATTACCTTGTTCCCCCTGCTGGCGCCGGCATACATGCGATCATCAGCACGAATGTATGACTAGAATTACTTCAAACCGAGTGGTGGAGGCGATTTATACCATGCTGGCAACTCCCCGTTCTCCTTTAGTTGTGGATGAATTCTTTATTGGGTAAATCTGAAATATGCTTTCTCGTGCCTATATCACCGTTGCCACCAGAAGCCATTGGGCGTGGGTCAAGGTGTTGGCAGAGAGCCTTCGCCGGGCCGAACCGGATGTCCCGTTGCATGTGTGTGTGGCGGACGCGACACCCGACTCTCTGCCGCAGGAGGACGGGCTATCATGTTGTTGCCCTGCTGATTTGCAGATCCCAGATATGGCCCGGTTTTGTTTTCAGTATTCCCCTTTTGAACTGTGTTGCGCACTTAAACCGTTTGTCATTCGTCACGTCCTTCAATCCTATAAGCGTGTGATTTACTTGGATTCTGACATCTGGGTAGAAAGGCCATTGAAAGAAGCATGGGATGAACTCACGGTGGGTAACATATTGCTCAGTCCGCACCGTCTTGCCCCGTTGGCGCGAAATTGGACGGTGACTCTGAATGAGAAAGCGTTGTTAATAGCGGGGCCATTTAACGCTGGCTTCATTGGGATCCGCAACAGTGAGGTGGGGTGCAATTTCCTGAACTGGTGGGCTGAAAAGGTGGAACATGACTGTATAGTCGATACGTTGGCGCACAGTTTTGTTGATCAGAATTGGCTTGCCATGGTTCCGTGTTTCTTTGATGGTAGCGTTGTATTGCGTCATCCTGGATACAACGTCGCTGTCTGGAACGTAGGGGGGCGAATGCTGGTGCGAGACCCTTTAGGCACATTGTATATTGACGATGTACCGTTGGTGTTCTTTCATTTTACGGGGTTCGATCCCAAAACCCCGGAACGACTCAGTGTTCATGAAAAATATCAGTTCGAAAACAATGTCACATTGGACAATCTGCAGCGGATGTATGCGGATCGGCTCCGGTTAGCAGGATGGGACGGGGGGGGAAAGGGATACGGATGGGGAGTTCTTACGGATTACACGCCAGTACGATTGGTCTGGCGTGAACTAATTCGAACTCGGCATGAGGCTTTCATGAAAGCGGACAATCCATTTGATTCCAGATGGAAATCCCTATTTATTGATACGGAACATAACTTTGAATCGGGGAGAGTGGATATGCGTTGGCGACATTTACGGGAGCTAGTTGGCAAATTGACTTTGCATAATAATCGGTTGGAGGCTGAAGCAGGTAAATGGAAGGCTGCATACGCACGACTGGCATCTGCCTTTCCTGTTCATCAATTATTAACAATGCGGAATATGTGGCGGAAGATTAGGTGAGTTACGCTGTGCCTTTGGTATGAATTGATAATATAACCATGCGTTAGATGAGAGCCATAAATTGATTGGGTTTATGCGGAAACGAAACAAAAGAAATAGCAATTATTAATTCTTTTACTTCCTCAGAGAATTCTCAAGGATAGTTCAAATGAAGATAGCTGTATGGCATAACCTTCCAAGCGGGGGCGGCTTCAGGGCCCTGTTTGATCAAGTTCGTGGTCTTGTTAGAGGCGGGCATCAGGTCGAAATCTGGTGCCCGGAAAGTGCGGAGCGGATCCTGTTGCCTATAGATCAAGTGGCAAAGGTTCATAGGCTCCCCTTATCGGCTGCGGGGCACAGTGTTCTGCGAAATGACGCCTTCAGACTTGCGTGGCAACGATATAAAACTGTGCAGCATGCACTGCGAGCACTTGAAAATCATGTACGGCAATGTGCGGAGGAAATACAGCAAGGTGAATTTGATGTAATTTTAGCTCATCCCTCAAGATTGTTTTACATGCATCCACTCGCTCGTTTTACGCAGATCCCATCTGTTCTCTACTTGCAGGAAATCTATCGTTGTATCCATGAAGCCCGTCCTGCCTTACCATGGGAAGCCTTGCCCGATCCTGTGAGGCGTTATGGTTCACCCTCTTACTGGCGTTGGTTTGCGATTAACTTGCTGGACACACAAACCGATCGTATGGTTATGCGAGAAGAGCGGAAGGCTGCTATGGAATGGGATGCAATCCTGTGCAATTCCTTCTTCTCCCGCGAGACGATTGTGCGTGCCTACGGTATTGACGCCAGAGTCTGCTATCTAGGAATCGACACCTCTTCATTTTCGCCAACGACTGGTGTCCGGTCAAATTACCTTCTTGGTTTGGGTGGGCTTGATATAAATAAATGTGTACATTTGGCAATTGAGGCGCTTGGACAATTGCCGATGAAAGGAAGGCCCGCTCTAAAATGGGTCTGTAATTATACAAATTCCCAGTATCAGCAACAATGTGAAGCGCTGGCTCGTCATTTAGGGGTGGATTTTGTATGCGAAACCCGGCTGCCGGAGGAGTTTTTGCGAATACGATTGCAGCAGGCTCTGGCTTTAGTATATCCGTCATGTCTTGAGCCATTTGGCTATGCGCCACTTGAAGCTAATGCTTGCGGCACTCCCGTTATTGCCATTGCCGAGGGCGGAATCCGGGAGACGGTGCAGGATGGTGTTAATGGTCTTCTCATTGAAAATCGCCAGCCTGTTAATTGGGCTGCCGCCATAAGTCGCCTGATAACAGAGCCTGGCCTGCAGGAAAAACTTGCCCGACAATCAATAGCGTGGGTTGGTCAGAAGTGGACGGTTGATGCCGCCGCTGCGAGGCTTGAGCGTGAACTCGAATCTGTTGTTTCCAAAGGGAAGAGAAATAACTCCGCAGAATCTGTGATGAAAGTGCCAGCATTATGAACACTCATGTTAGAGCGATTGCTTTCTATCTCCCTCAGTTTCATCCCATCCCTGAGAATGATCGGTGGTGGGGAAGAGGGTTTACGGAATGGTCTAATGTGGTCAAGGCGAAGCCGTTGTTTGAGGGGCATTATCAGCCTCATCTCCCGGCAGATCTTGGATTTTATGATCTGAGGGTTCCTGAGGTGCGTGAACAGCAGGCGGAGTTGGCTCGGGATGCTGGTATTGAAGGATTTTGCTATTGGCACTATTGGTTTGGCAGCGGTAAACGGGCGCTTGAACGTGTATTCAACGAGGTGGTGCAATCGGGGCAGCCGGACTTTCCCTTTTGCTTGGCTTGGGCCAATGAAAGTTGGACAGGAAGATGGCATGGATTAGACGACCAAGTGATCTTTGAGCAGACTTATCCCGGTCTCGATGATTGGCGAAACCATTTCATGGCCCTTTTGCCCGCCTTTTGGGATCGGCGCTATGTCGAAGTGGATGGCCGGAAATTGTTTATTCTCTACCGCCCCGCATGGATACCTGATCTTGCCGGGTTCGTAAACTATTGGAACGGACTCGCCCATGAACATGGGTTCAAGGGTTTCTACTTTGTCTCTGGCGACTTGAATTCCTCCGGTCGTCCATTCGAAGAACTCGATGGAGTTTTCCTCCGGAGCATTGGGAATGCCATGCATGAGTGCAGGACACCCATCCCCAGTTTGCGATGGAATTATCGTGCGAGACGATTGATCGCAAGAATTGTGTTGCGCCGCAAAATACCCCCGGTGAAAATGCCGTTGTGTTGTCCCTATGAAGCGTTTGTAAAAAAATACGGCGCATGGGAACTCGGGGATAAGATGTTCCCTTGTGCCGTTCCGAATTGGGATAATACGCCACGCTGTGGAGTTCGGGGCGAGGTGTTGATAGGGGCGACGCCTGAGTTGTTCGCATCCCTAGTCAGGACGCAGGTTCAAAAACTTGCCTCGCGGCCACTAGAGCACCGATTACTGTTCATTAAGTCCTGGAATGAGTGGGCTGAAGGAAACTATGTTGAACCAGACGCGCAGTTTGGAAAAGGCTGTCTGGAGGCGTTGAAACGCGAACTTAAGCAAAACGATTAACCTTCTTTGTAACGGAATAGATTCAGGGATATATTGAATAGCCTCATTCTTCGGCATATCCTGAACATCCCACTCCGTCGATATTCGATTCCTCATGACTGACACCTTAGCCATCTATACCCCAAAGATAGGGGAACGCTCCGAGACGTTTATCAAACGCCACATCGACAGTGTATATCCGGGACGGACTGTGGTGATTGCCGGTAGCCGGGTTGGTGCCCAGTGGTCCGTCCAGTGCCCTGCCCTGATCTTGGACGAATTGTCTGAGCCGAGGTTCGCTAACGTTTTGTTTCGAGCCTGTCTTGAGAAGGCGGGATGGAAACATGAGAATCCTGAAATCCGGGCGATACGGGAATTTCTCTGCCAACACCAGGTGACGGGCGCCATGGGGGAGTATCTCAATACCGCCCTTCCATGGTTGGAAGTATGCCGGGATCTAGGCATTCGCTTCTATGGTCATGCCCATGGGTATGATGTGTCGCAACTTCTGCGAAGCGACTCTTGGCGCGAGGCCTATCGCAAGTATCAAATGGCCGACGGTATCATCGTCGTCAATCACGTTCAGAGATCCCGTCTCATAGACTTAGGCCTTGATGAAAAACGTATTCATGTCGTCCCCTGCGGTGTGGAGGTGCCGGACATTCCCCCAACTCATCGAGGCGTGGATGGGTTTATATATTGTCTTTCGGTGGGAAGAATGGTCCCGAAAAAGGCGCCAGTGCTGTGCCTCGATGCATTCCGGCGTGCTGCTGAAGTGATTCCTGCGCTGCATCTTAATTATGTTGGCACTGGTGAACAACTGGCCTCCGCCAGGCAGTTTGTCCAAGCGTTCAAACTCGAAGACAGGGTTGATCTTATGGGCGGCCAACCTCATGAGGTGATCCGTGACCTTATGATGAAATCAGATATCTATATTCAGCACGGCATGACCGATCAGGTTACAGGGGATGAAGAGGGACTGCCGGTGGCCATTATGGAGGCCATGGCTCACGGGCTTCCGATTATTTCGACACGCCACGCTGGCATACCGGATGCCGTCGTTGACCAAGGCACAGGTTTGCTAGTGGAGGAGGGCGACAGTGTAGGGATGGCGAAGTGTTTGGTTGAACTCGCGAACGATGCTGAATTGCGCCGGAGCATGGGACGCGAAGGGTGGTGCCGGGCAAAGGAATTGTTTACTTGGGAGCGTGAGCGGGACAGCCTTCAAGAGATCATGGGATTAACCCCTTTGGAATTATGATCAATGCCATTAAACTAATTTTCGGTTTTATATGCCTGAGGTTTGTGCCGCATATAACAAGGGATTCCAAAACAGTACTCTTGATATTTCAATCACCTCAAAATGGTGGAACGCATACCTATTTCAAGTACATAACAGAATATTTAGCTCAACGTGGGCTTTCGATTCATCTGCTTGTGTGCGAGAACGAAATTGATGAGTCAGTATTGAAAATTGTTGATAAATATAGTATTAAAATGACCATTTTCACTAGGGGGGAAATTTATCAAATATTTCAGCGTAAAGGGCAATCATTGAAGTCTTGGATTTACTTCATTTTGCACGCCCTTAAGCAAATCATATTTCTTCTGAATATCTACAGGACAATCAACCCGAAATTCACGTATATATCAGTTGGCTATCCTTTTATATGGTTTGTGGGTTTATATATTCCAGGCAAAATCTATTATATTCAACACGTTATGCCTTTGCATCCTCTTGATTCTGGCAATCGATTGATTTTAAAGTGTGGATTGTTGTTTAAGTTTAAGAGCCTAAAGTTCATTGCGGTTTCTGATTTTTGCAGAAACAAAATGGCGGAAAATTGGGGAATCCTGGTGAGAAATACGGAAGTGATTTATAATTATTTTGATGGGACTGATACGGCAAGAATCTCAAGTGATAAGATCAGAATACTCTCACTGGCTCGTGCTGATGAGGCGAGAAATCCAGTATTATTCGCGGAATTAGGTAATATAATTACCGATTTAAGGGACAACGTCATATTTGTTTGGGCGGGCTCAGGTGATGCCCTTGGTGAAGCGAAGGCAAGAGTAAAAAATCACAATAAAGTGCAGTTTATAGGTCATCGGAATGATGTTCCTGAGCTTTATGCTAATTCAGATATATATTTTAACCCAGCAAATAGAGAGGCGCATGGAATCTCTGTTGTTGGAGCAATGTGTTACGGCTTGCCTGTGGTCGCCACCAACAATGGAGGGACTGTTGAATCTGTTTTGGATGGAGAAACAGGTTTTCTTGTGGATGTTGCAAATAAAGATCAAATGATCGACAGATTATTGCAACTTATTGACAACAAGATGTTAAGAATTGAAATGGGAAGAAAAGCCAAATTGCGGTTTGAGCAACTATTTACTGCAAAGATTTGGTCTCGTAAAATGGACAATTTGCTTAAAGAAAATTTCTCCGTATTTGAAGTGGCTGATCGGAGACCGTCATCCTCGACTTAGGCGGCGCGACGTCGAAACGCGGGGTATGGAATGATGACGGTCTTTCCGAGATATGCGGGGATCCAGAGGCTGTCAAGGATGGGGCTGCAGGGCTTTTGAGTGACAAAGGAGATAGTTGTGAGGATGGCGGCATTATCCGTCTTGCTTATGACGTCGAGATGCAACTAAGGATGGAAAATGCTGGGCACGAGCATGTTCATAGGAAGTTCTCAGGGGAGATCGTGAGGATTCGCTTTCTTGAAGTGATTGGGATTATACAATAAAGGGCAGGAAGAAGGATGACACCAATAGTTTCCATTGTAATGCCGGTGCTAAACGGAGTTGCCTTTATTGATAAGGCGATCAGGAGCATCACGACGCAAACCTTGAAGGAATGGGAGCTAGTCGTCGTGGATGATGGTTCTAGCGATGGTAGTCAAGATGTGGTTAGGCGGTGGGTGGACGAGAGGATTCACCTGCTCCAGAATGAGCGAAACCGGGGCGCTTCCTATTGCATGAATCGTGGGCTAGACAATGCCAGAGGAAAATACGTTGGAAGGATGGACTGCGACGATATTTCGTTGCCGGGGCGGTTAGCTGTCCAAGCGGATTATCTGGAGCGACATTCGGTGGGGTTACTCGGGACCGGGTTCTATCAGATAGAGGAAGAGAGCGATGTGGTTTCGTTGCATCAATCATCCCTCACTGATGCCGAGTTGCACTGGCGTTTTCTGTTTCAAAACCCTGTGTGCAGTTCTTCTGTCATGCTCAAAAAAGAGGTGTTGGATAAATATGGGCTCAGGCACGATGAAACTTTGCGGAGTTCTCTTGACTTTGATTTCTGGACGCGGGTGGCAAACGTATGTGAAACGAGGGTCCTGTCCGACCCGTTGGTGGTCTATCGTCGTCATGCTTCAGGAATTAGCGGGCAGCTGAGAGGCGATCAGAAAAAAAATGCCGAAATGATTTCCTGTCGGCAACTTTCACTGTTTTTGAAGACGCCGTGTAGTTTCGAGGTGCAGGAAAGATTGCGTGAGCGCTTGGAGAGGTTATTTTTGAGAACTTGCGGGGTGCTTGATCGAATGGCCATGAAGGATTACGCCTTACTATTCGAAGTGGCGAGGACGTTGATTAAGAAGCATCCAGTGGGTGCGGATTGCGTGAGGAAAGAAAGAGCTGCGGATATTCGTTACCTGATTCCCATTATGCCAAAAAAGAAGGAATGGCGGACTATTGTTCAATGCGGGTTGTCACATGATATTGTGCGTTCGCTAATGAGGTGGTATTGAGTTGCCTTGGACAAAAATGCGCGAGACGACCTCGTATCCTGTTTGTGGCCATGGCTGACAGTGTGCATACGGCACATTGGGTGAACCAGTTGGCCGGGACACATTGGGATGTCCATTTGTTTCCTTGCGATGGACCGGGCGACATTCATCCGGATTTTAGCGACATCACCTTGCATGATGTAGGGCTATGGCGTCCCAACGGATTGCAGCCATCGGTCCGGGTGGCCGGACTTTGGCCGCTTCCCATAGGGGCCTTTAAAATATCCCGGATTCAAAAATGGCTGGGGCTGGAACAATCCGATCGGGCAATACGCCTGGCGCGAATTATTAGAAAGTTAAAGCCGGATATTATTCATTCGCTCGAAATGCAGCATGCCGGTTACTTGACGATGCAAGCTCGTAAAATGGTTCCAGATGGTTTTCCGACGTGGATCTATTCTTCCTGGGGCAATGACATTTATTATTTTGGCCAATTTGGCGAACAGATCTCGAAAATAAAAGAAGTCTTGGCGGCTTGTGATTTTCATTTGGCCGACTGTCAGCGAGATATTATTTTAGCCAGGAAGTTTGGTTATCATGGCGAGCCGGGTGAGGTCTTTCCTGGCCCTGGGGGTTACCCTCTGGCCGAGGTGCAGAAACTGGCGTCGACTCTGTTGCCTGCGCAACGTCGACTCATTATGGTCAAGGGGCGTGAAAATTGGGCAGGGCGGGCTTTGGATGCATTGGAAGCCATTCATCGTTGTGCTGATGTGCTTGCGGGCTATGAAATCTGTGTGTATGGCGCGACTTCCGGGGTGGCAGAAGTGGCAGGGCATGTCCGGAGGTTAACCGGTCTGAATCTTCGTGTTCTCGACGGACCTCGACCCCATGATGAAATCTTGACCCTTATGGGGCGGGCACGCATTGCGTTGGCACTTTCGGTGACTGATGGGACGCCTAACTGTATGCTGGAGGCCATGATGCTGGGTGCTTTCCCGATTCAATCTGACTCCGGTGCCATCGGGGAATGGATTGATGATGGAAGAAATGGCCTGATGGTTCCCTGCGATAATGTTCCTGCCGTAGAGTTCGCCTTGCGGCGTGCCTTAAGGGAAGATGTCTTGGTAAACCGCGCGGCAGAAATCAATAGCCAGATTGCAAAAGACCGCCTTGATGAGGCAAAGATCCGCCCGCACGTGTTGGCAACCTACGAAAGACTGCTTAACCGGCAACAAGGAGAAGGACGAAAAAAATGAGACTGCTTGTAATGGGTGGTGCGGGAATGCTGGGGCACAAGTTGTGCCAGGTAGCCGGAAAATCAATGGAGGTGCATGCCACATTTTGCCATCAACCCTCTGGGAATATGTCTATGTTCCTCCCGGCTGAAAGAATGCATGGCTCCGTTTTCGCGGAACGTTTCGAGACCGTTGAAGCCGCCCTTGATCAGGTCAAGCCCGACGCGGTGGTGAACTGCATCGGAGTGGTGAAACAACGTGAAGCTGGTAAAGATCCGATCACCAGCATAACGGTGAATGCTTTATTTCCGCATTTATTGGCGAGAGCGTGTCAGAAACGAGACATTCGCATCATTACCATTAGTTCGGATTGTGTGTTTTCAGGAAGGAAAGGCGGCTACAAGGAGGAAGAGCCGTCGGATGGAGAAGACCTTTATGGCCGGACCAAGGCGCTGGGCGAGGTGATGGGGAGTCATTGTCTGACCTTGCGGACATCCATGATTGGGCGGGAGCTTTCGGGGCAACAGGGGTTGGTGGAGTGGTTGTTATCGCAAGCTGGCCAGTGTGTAAAAGGGTATCGGCACGCTGTTTTCAGCGGATTAACGACTTTGGAGTTGTCACGTGTTATTGTGAAAATCATGGAGCATGAGCCGCTTCTCTCGGGACTCTATCACGTGAGTTCGGCTCCGATCACAAAATATGATTTGCTGCATTTGATTAATGAGCGGTATGCCTTGAACATCAGCATTGAGCCTGATGACCAGTCCGCTTGCGATCGCAGCCTGAATGGTTCCCACTTCCGGGAAACAACAGGTTATGTGGTGCCGCCCTGGCCGGATTTGATCCGCGAGATGTACGAGGATCCGACACCATATGAAGAGATTCGGGCGAAGAAATAACCCCAATCCTGGGAGGTTTCGATTTCCATTAGTCGGAGGCGGAAACCGCTTGGAGGGCGAACCTTGGTGAGCCGTGTCAATATAGTGTGCTTTTAATACAGAAGATCGACGTGTCTTCATGAATATTCTGGCCCTATATGCGCCTGATACGCGCACGGCTCACCAAGGTTCGCCCTCCAGAATACAGAACAACAGACACGGATTTACGGGTAATAGTAATGTAAACACAATGACCAGGATTTACCTTAAACCACGAAAGAATAAAGGAGAGTAGCCATGTTGACAGGACAAAAAATTGTTGTGACGGGTGGGACCGGGTCCCTTGGGAAAGTGCTGATCCGGCGCCTGCTATCAGGTGAAATGGGTGTGCCGAAGTGCATTCGCGTGTTTTCCCGTGACGAAGCCAAGCAGCACGCCATGAGGCTTCATTATCAGCATCGGCGTGTGGCAACGGATGAGGTGATCTACCGGAATATGCAGGAAGTGCTTCAGTTCCAAATTGGCGACGTGAGGGACTTCCATGCTGTAAGTTCGGTGATGAGGGATGCAGATGTGGTTTTTAATGCCGCGGCACTTAAGCAAGTGCCGTCATGTGAATATTTCCCTTATGAGGCTGTTCAGACCAATATCATGGGGCCTGAAAACATTATACGAGCGATCCGTGAAAGAAACAGTGTTGTTAAAACAGTTGTGGGGATTTCGACTGACAAGGCCTGCAAGCCCGTCAACGTGATGGGCATGACCAAGGCCATACAGGAACGGGTGTTTATCACCGCCAACATGAGTTGTCCTGATACCCGCTTTATTTGCGTCAGATATGGAAATGTCCTGGCCTCACGGGGATCAGTCATTCCGCTATTCCATCAGCAAATTCGCGATGGTGGGCCTGTGACGATCACAACTGAGAGCATGACGCGCTTCCTGCTAAGTCTGAATGATGCTGTTGATACGGTGTTTGCTGCTCTTAAAGGTGCCGGAAGAGGAGAAACGTATATTCCCCGGGTGCCGGCGGCGCGGATGGTGGATGTTGCGGCGGCACTCATAGGTGACCGGAAGATTGAAGTCAAGGTGACAGGCATCCGTCCGGGCGAAAAAGTAGATGAAATTCTTGTCTCAGAGGAGGAGGCTCACAGGACTGTGGAAAGGGGCAAATACTACTCCATATTACCCATACTGCCTGAGCTTAGAAGCGGAGAGAAAGTGGAGGCCGCACTTCAATCAGAGTATAGTTCCGGAGACGATCTACTGGATCGAGAGGCTGTGTTAGCACTTATAGTGAAGCATAAATTGACAGTGGATGACCGCCTCGCGTATGAGGAAGATTTGTTGCGGTAATACAGGGATTGCCCGCGAATAACACGAATGAAACACGAATTGGTAATCCAAATCACCCATCCCATTCGTGTAAATTCGCGTAATTCGCGGGAAAATCTATGCCTGAATTTTTCTAGTTATAAGTAATACGGGGATTGCCCGTGAATGACGCGAATTTACGCGAATGGGTTTAACGTAAGGGAGATTGCACGGATGGATGACAAGAGAGTTGTTTGGAATCCGGATGGGGTGGTTTTTGCGGAAGAAAGCTATCAAATAATGGGCGCTTGTTTCGCGGTCTACAACTCGCTCGGGTCTGGCTTTCTGGAGCCAGTGTATCAGGAATGTCTTGAACTTGAACTGGCTGCTCTGAAGATCCCCTTTGTGGCGCAGAAGGAGCTAAACCTTACCTATCGGGGGATGAGATTGCAGAAAACCTACAAAGCTGATTTGGTCTGCTTCGACAAGATTATCGTGGAATTGAAAGCGGTTTCTGCCTTAATCGATGAGCATCGTGCTCAACTCATTAACTATCTTCACGTAACCGGGTTTGGATTAGGGCTATTGATTAACTTTGGGCATCACCCGAAACTGGAATATCAACGCCTCGTTAAGGGGGATTGCCCGCGAATGGCGCGAATAAACGCGAATGAGTGTTTTAGTGGGGAGATAAAGAGGGGATTGCCCGCGAATGACGCGAATAAACGCTAATTTGGTAATACAGATCTCCCTTCCCATTCGAGTAAATTCGTGTTATTCGCGGGCAAAATCTTCATTTCTTTTCCTCAACATCAACCGATTCGTGTAAATTCGCGTAATTCGCGGGAGATCCTATGAAAATCATGACCATCCTTGGAACAAGGCCGGAAATCATCCGGCTAAGCATCATAATCGAAAAATTAGACGCCCATTGTGAGCACATTCTTGTGCATACCGGGCAAAATTTCACGCCGGCGCTGAAAGATGTGTTTTTTGACGAACTGAAAGTCCGTGCGCCTGACCATTATTTAAACGCCCGAGGATCATTCGGCGAACAACTTGCAGTCATGATGCCCGCCGTGGAGCGGCTCATGGCGGAGGAAAAGCCGGATCGTCTGTTGATTCTAGGGGACACTAACAGCGGCTTGGCCGCCGTTGTCGCTAAACGCGCCGGTATATCCGTTTACCATATGGAGGCAGGTAATCGTTGTTTCGATGACAAGGTGCCTGAGGAAACTAACCGCCGCATCATTGACCATTCAAGCGACATACTCATGTCGTACACCGAGCGAAGCCGCCAGAATCTTCTGCGCGAAGGCTTCGAGGGGCGCCGGATCTATGTGACGGGAAATCCTATTAACGAGGTGATCCGTCGCCATGAAAAGTCTGTTGAATCAGCCGGCATTTTACAGCAACTACAACTCAGCCCGAAGCAGTATATGCTGGTTACGGTTCATCGTGCGGAAAACGTTGACCGCGAGGATCGCCTGGCCAAGCTGCTCGAAGCTTTATCACTGCTCGAGCTGGAGTACAGGATCCCCGTGATTATCAGCACGCACCCCAGAACGCGCCAGCGTATGGCACAATTCGGTATAAAGACTGGCTCGAAGGGTCTCCATTTTCTCGAGCCTTTTGGGTTTTTCGATTTTATTAAGCTCGAACGTAACGCCCGCTGTGTGTTGAGCGATAGCGGCACCGTGCAAGAAGAATGCTGTATTTTGGGCGTACCCAATGTCACTCTGCGGGATGTAACCGAGCGACCTGAGACCATTGAATGTGGAAGTAATATGTTGGGTGGCGTGGAGCCTGAGCGAGTCATGCGTTGTGTCCGTGCCGTTATAGACAAGCCCGCCCTATGGTCTGTCCCCGCGGAATATCAGCGCACGGATGTGAGTGATACTGTTGTGCGTATACTTATTGCATAAGAATTGGGTGTCATGCCTGTGGTGCAAATAACATGAAACTTGAAAAACTCTTATGAGTTGTGGGTCTAAATTCTCTGTGCTGGTGCCGGTATATAATCATGACCGATATATTGGTGCGGCGCTTGATTCCTTGCTTGCGCAAGACGATGCGGACTGGGAAGCCATTGTGGTTAATGACGGCTCCATCGACCTGACCCCCGGCATCATCGAAGAGTATGCAAAGCGCGATTCACGCATTCGAGTATTTCATAAGGCTAATGGGGGGGTGTCAACTGCACTCAATTATGGGTTGGCTCGGGCGCAGGGCGAATGGATTTGCTGGTTAAGTTCAGACGATTTATTTACGGCGTCCAAGCTAAGAATCCATCGGAGGGCCATCACCGCGCATCCCGAATGCCGTTTCTTTTTCACGCATTTTCAGGAGATGGCTGATGACACCGGTCAGATCACCACCCCCCCCCTCTGGAACAACATTCCTGAAAAACCATGGCAAGTCATCGAGTCCCTCAAGGGTGCGTATATCCACGGGAACAGCATTTGCGTAAAGGCTGATGCCTGGAAAAAGGCGGGGGGATTTGATGAAACTTTACGCCAGGGGCAGGATTACGACATGTGGTTGCGGTTGCTGCTGAGTAACCCCGCAGAATTCATTCCGGATAGAACTTGCATCACGCGCGTACATCCGGGCCAGACTACGAACCAGTTTCCTGAAGCCTGTTTTTTTGATTCGTGCAAAGCCGTAATCACTACCCTCAACAAGCATCGTTTTGAGGAGTTGTTTCCTCTCCTCGATTTGCGGAAGAAACAGGATGCCATCGGTGCAACTGAAAAGTGCCTCGATGTTGCGGCGGATGTCAGGAGTCCGTTTCTTTATGGGTTGGGGCCGCATCCGGCCTTGCTGCTTCGCTTGGTCGAGTGGGTAAATAATCGGGTTGATAGGCGATTGGCAGTGTCTCTGAAAAGATTCGTCAATCGGCGGGCTGACGCTATTGCCAACGGGATAAAGGAGCGGGGTCATGGGGTGTTTTGGAAAGTTGCTGGTAGCCCGCTGTGTTGGTCTCCTTCGCCATTCAATTACCGGTGTGTGGATCCTGTTGAACTCGCGATTACAACCTGCTGGCGCTACGAGGCAGGTGGCAATGAGAAGGCGGCTCCTTTACGCCGCTATATCACGGGCATTACAGGGCGATCATTTGCAGGGGCTCAGGCAGATGCAGGGGTTACTGCTAAAGAAGGGAATGTAATCATAGTGGCCCAGATGGGCGAGAGGTTGGATGCCTCACCCCCCTATGGGACATTGAATGCCACGCTTGCGGTTGCAAACGCCATTACCAGTACAGGCCGAGATTTGTTTCTGTTGATTGGATCTGATGAACCCATGGGACTGATCGGAGGGGTGTCCTTCATTGGGCTGCATGAGGAAAGGTATGTAGGACAAGTTATGGCGAGGTTGGGACCCATTGATACCCTGATTGGAATCTCACGTGCGGATATTTTTCGGAAAGTGTTCGCGCGACGACGCCTGGTTTATCATCATGGGCCACATCCCATACAAGAAGCGGGTGGGAGGTATGTCTCCGCGTCGGCAATCAATAAGGCCGAAGTCCATGTTGTGTGCCCCTCTTTGTACACAGAGAGTATTTTGGTTGCTGGCGGGATATCTCCTGGATTAGTTCACGTAATACTGAATGGGTACGATCAGCGAGTATTCAGGCTCGACTCTGTGGGGAGTCGCTTGCCCCACAGTTTGATATTCGCCGGGATGATCGTACCCTATAAGGGTGTGGATATAGCCTTGAAGGCCTTCAAAATATTGAAACTCCAGTTTCCCGATGCGACGTTTTCGATATATGGAAAAATAGGGGACTGGTTCGATCACAGGGATCATGTGATGGAAGAAGGATGGCTGGGGGGTGACATCCTCCCCAATTGGAGTGTCATTGAAAGAGCGCTGCCGGGCATATCCTATAAAGGGGAAGCATCTTCCGAGGATTTGGCTCAAGCTTTCCGGGCACACTCTTTACTGGTGATGCCATCGCGCGTGGCTGAGACGTTCGGACTTGTTTCGCTTGAGGCGCAAGCCTGCGGCTGCATTCCTGTATTGCCAAGGAAAGGGGGTTTTGTCGAAACGGCAATGGATGGAGTCACGGGCTATTTCTACACGGAGGAAGATGCGGCGGGTTTGGCGAGTTTCATTGGTGAACTATGGAGCCAGCACTTGCCTTTGGAAAGCCAGCGAATTGAAGCAGCAAAAAGAGTATCTTCTTGTTTTGCTTGGGAAACGGCGGGGCTGCAGTTTCTAAAGGTGATGAACAGTGTTCCGGTGCGTCATGAGAAACTTCATGAAATGTTCTACAGAGCATGGCTTGCCCATGAGATCAAAAGTATAGTTATTGAGACATTGTTGAAGATGTACTGGAGTGTAATGCGTTGGACGAAGCCGTTCCGCCACTCCGTTGGCCTTCGCCGGCGCACGTTGAGACATGATGGGGTGCGAGAATCTTCACACCTTAAGCGCAACAGCCCGTCCAAGGAGTTCTGGTGATGGAAGGTATTGGGCTAGATAAATGATTAGAAGCAAAGAAATAATTTCGGTATCGACTCTAGTGGCCGGTTGTCTTCTCTTCGTGGCACTTTGGATGGTCTATCCAAAAGAGATCGATCGGTGCGACGCGCATGAGTACGCGAGACGCGCACACATGGCGGTTCAAGGCGACTGTTTCGGGGGGAGAACAGCGCACCCATTTGACTAGAGAATGGGAGTGTATCTTCCAGTGTCAGTTATTTATCGCCTTTTTGGAGTGTCCGCTACAACCACCACTGTTTGGCCTTTGCTATCAGCGCTCTTGATTATCGTTATGGTCTGGGTTGCGCTTCTGATGCAACCATTAAGCGCCAAGGTGTATGGGATCGTGCTATCTGTCACCTGCATCGCTCTATTCCGGCAGTCGTGTGATTTGTACCCCGACATCATTGCTGCTGCGTTCATAGCACTCTCTTCGCTGGCGCTCTATTTCCGGAGGTGGGCATCGGCGGAGCGGGGGAGATGGGTTGTCCCTATAGGGGCCGTTGCCGCTTTACTGGTCGCTTTTGCCGCAAAGGAGACGGCGTATTGGGTATTGCCGGTGTGGGCGATGACTCTTGTGTGGGATCTCAAGCAGGGACATCATATTATACTACGGCGGTTTTACCTGCCAGCCATTTGTTCGATCATATTGCTTGGGGCGCTTTATCTATTATTAATGCAGTTGGAGTTCGGGGACTGTCTAGCCAGGTTTAAGGGTGTTCAGGAACTGAGCGGAAAACACCTATGGTCTTGGCATGACCGCAATATATTTTTTCGAATCACGGTGGCCCCTGTGATTTTTTTATTAAGAGAATACGGAATAATCCTAATCATGGTGTTTCTCGACTTTGTGGTCTATCCTGGGAAAATGAGGTTCTGGAAACTTTACACGGTTACATTACTGTTATTATTCTGGTTTGGAACATCCAGTTTTACTCAGTACGAGCCGTTACCACTCGAAGAAAGGATGAGTCTTCCTCTATTGCCAGGGTTCGTAATACTTGCGAGTCACTTTGGGTCACGCCTATTTGCTCTTGGTGAGGAGCGTGCAGCATTTCGGCCTTGGCCAGTTTTTTTTCTTATTGCGTTTCTCGTTGCGTACCCATGTGCTAGGTTTCATGTTGGTGCGCAGAAGTGGCAGTTCAGGGAGATCTCCGGAGCCATGACCATAGTCAAAGAGAAAATGCAAACAAACGCTGGTTTCAGATACTTATTATTGACATCAGATAAGCGCAGTCCAGAGATCTTGCCTTTCTTTTTCAGTTACAACTATCCTTCCAACCTCGTGGTATGTTCATTTGAGAAGGGACGAATCCTGGTGGAAACAGGGGACTACGACTATCTATTTCTGTATGTTGACGGGCCGCTTTCCAGCATGTGGAAAGTCGCTTATGGTATCGCAAACTACGATGAGGCATTCAGGGCACTAGGATTGGAAATGATCTACGAATGCAATGAAGTGCGTTTGTTTACTGGACAAATTGATGGTCTCTTGAGGAAGAGCCTGATGGGAATTCCGATCGCCAAGCGGGATGTCAAATAACGGATGGGCGCAGCTGGAAGACCAGAGACGGCGAATTACACGTAATGAAAACAGCTATTGCATTTTTCGTTTACAGGCGACCCGATTACACACGACGGGTCTGGGAAGAAATCTGCAAAGCCAAACCGCCTGTATTGTTGATTGTGGCCGACGGGCCTCGTGATGAGCAAGACCGGGTAAAGTGTGATGCGACGCGGGCTATCGTGGATCTGGTGGATTGGCCTTGCGATGTCCGACGAAACTATTCTCTAGTCAACATGGGGTGTCGTGACCGGATGGCCTCCGGCCTGGATTGGGTCTTTGAGGAGGTTGAGGAGGCTATTATCCTTGAAGATGATTGCCTGCCGGATCAAAGTTTCTTCACCTTTTGTGATGTCATGCTTGATCGCTACAGATTAGACACAAGGGTAATGCACATTGGTGGGAATAACGTTGGAGATAAAAAGAATCTCAATTCATCTGGCTATTATTTTTCCATGTTGGTGGATGTTTGGGGGTGGGCAACTTGGCGACGTGCATGGCATTATTACGATCTGAAAGTAAGTGCTTGGCCACAGGCCAGGGAGGCGGGACTCTTGGAATCTGTATGTGGAAGTCGTGGAGAACGTGCATTTTGGGGGGAGGCGTTTGATCGGCAATATCGTGGTGCCAGTAAAACTTGGGATTCTTCCTGGGTGTTTACTATATGGGTACAGCATGGAGTCGCTATTGTGCCAGGTGTTAACCTTGTGTCAAACATTGGGGTGGGCGCGGATTCCACCCATCGGCAAGACGATAAATGGTATATGAATATGCCGACGGAGTCCCTCGTTAGGATTGAGCACCTCGAAATCATGATGATCAATACGGCGGCTGATCGCTGGACTTACGGGCAGATGTATAAGCCCACTTTGTGGACGCGGATTCAAGAAACAGTTCTTAATCCCTGGGCCTATGGAGCCTTTATTCGGAAAATGCCTGTTGTGGGTGTCTGGTGGGCGAGATGGCGGACCTGGCGGAAGAGTGCGTTGTGAGAGTAGTCAGCGTGGAGAAGGGGGGGGGTACAATGAGAGGCATATGGCGTGCAAAACGACTGTTTAACCGCATGATGCCCCGAGGCGCAATTTTGTTGTATCACCGTGTTGCCGATGAACCCTTGGATCCACAACTGCTTTGTGTAAGCCCAGTGCATTTTGATGAACACCTTCAGGTGTTGCGAAAAATTTTCCGGCCGATGAGTCTGGCATCACTGGCGTCACAGTATAGGTTTGGTCTGATGCCGGATCGCGCGGTGGCAGTGACGTTCGATGATGGATATGCCGACAACCTGATCGGAGCCAAGCCGATCCTTGAACGAAATGACATTCCTGCCACAGTTTTTGTGGCGAGCGGTCTTGTTGGGCAATCGGCTGAGTTTTGGTGGGATGAACTGGATCGACTGCTGCTGACCGAAAGCTCCTTGCCGGGTGAATTAAACATCAGTATCAATGGCGCTGTTTGGCAATGGTCCCTAGGAGACATTGCCTGCTATGATTCAGGGACTGCTCGGAAATATTCCGGATGGACAGTGTTGAGCCATGAGACGCCAACCATGCGACATGAGATTTACCGTTTCCTTTGCAAGGCATTGAAAGGTATGACCTGTGAACAGCAACAGCACGTTCTGGATACATTACAAAAATGGGCTGGCGTGGGATCGGTAGGACGTTCTGCCCGTCGTGTTATGACGCCGAATGAAGTGATGAGATTGGGCCAGGGCGGGATCGTTGAAGTGGGCGCTCATACAGCGAACCACCCTATGTTGTCGGCCCTTCCTGTGGATGCCCAGAAGTCGGAAATTATTCAGGGTAAGCAGATGCTGGAGGCGTGGTTGGGGCGGGATGTAAATCTTTTCGCCTATCCCTATGGGGATAAACCCGCCTACACCCGTGAAACGGTGAGGATTGTTCATGAGGCTGGTTTTAACTGTTCCTGCTCGAACTACGACGGTCATTTATACCCGTGGACCAATCGCTACCAGTTGCCGCGGTTTGTGGTGAGAAATTGGGGAGGCGAGGAGTTTGAGCGGAGATTACTTGAATATTTTGGATGAAAACGAGGCCACTCAAAATTCTTCAGGTTAGCAAGGTCGATATTTCCGGCGGTGCGGAACGTGTGGCGTGGGATTTGTTCCAGCGGTTCAGAGAACGGCAACAGGAGTCGTGGCTGGCAGTCTCCAGGAAAGTTTCTGACGACAATAAAGTTTTTGAAATACCGGCTTCTGAACAGTTGAATCGGTGGGTGCATTTTTGGAATAGCGTTCAAAATCGAATGGTTGAGCTGAGTCCCAGGATTCACAGGATGGGGCTCTGGCGTGGTAGTCGCCTGATACCCTGGCTGGCGAACCCTCGGAAATCATGGGAACGCTTTCGCGGTATTGAGGACTTTCGGCATGCTGGATTCTGTCACCTGTTAAAGCGGTTGCCTGCAAAACCGGATATCATCCACTGCCACAATCTGCATGGTGGATATTTTGATTTGCGCGTACTTCCGTCTTTGAGTAGGCAAACACCGGTCATGCTGACTTTACATGATGCGTGGTTGCTGAGCGGGCATTGTGCGCACTCTTTTGCGTGTGAGAGGTGGAAGATGGGATGCGGTCACTGTCCCGATCTCACTATTTATCCCGAGATTGCGAGGGATGCCACCGCTCATAATTGGCGGCGTAAGCAGAAACTCTATCAGGGGTGTCGGCTTTATGTGGCAACACCGTCAAAATGGCTGATGGATAAAGTTAAGCAATCCATGTTGATGCCTGGGATCGCAGAATATCGAGTCATTCCAAACGGGGTTGATCTTGCAATCTTCAATCCCCAAGATAGAGGTTGTGCACGTGAGTTGCTTGGTATTCCTCCTCATTCTCGCGTGCTCCTCTTTGCGGCAAACAGCATCCGGAATAATCCTTGGAAAGATTATCAGATGATGCGGGAGGTTTTGGGACAGGTTGATATAAGTATGAAAGGACAGGAGCTTCTTTTGATTGCACTGGGAGAGGATGCTCCGTCTGAAAAAATTGGTCGGGCTACAATTCGCTTTGTGCCTTACCAGCGGGACACGAGACTTGTTTCCCGTTACTATCAGGCGGCAGACGTTTATGTTCATGCCGCAAAAGCGGATACATTCCCCTTAACCGTTATCGAGGCGCTTGCCTGCGGAACTCCTGTTGTTGCCACCGCTGTTGGGGGTATTCCAGAACAGATTGACGAGGGTGAAACGGGGTATTTAGCGGTGCCAGGGGATTCCCGTATGATGGCTGCACGAATAGTGGAGATCCTTCACAGTGATGCGCTGCGAGCGAAACTGGGACGAAAAGCTGTAGAACGTGCACGACAGAGTTTTGATTTAAATCGGCAGGCCAATGACTACCTGACATGGTATCATAAAATTCTCAGTCAAAAATACTGAAACTGGTTTTATGGGGAGGAATTCGGGCGTGAAACAGTATCGTTTATCTATATGCATTCTGGTGGTCTCCCTTATTGCGGTGATACTAATAGGCGTGATTCTGGTGAATCGAGGGATAAGTGGATTTAATCTCAATATTTACAACTATTTCGCATCTTTTTATTACCATGGTCAAAATCCATATAACGTACCTGATGTGGTAACCAAGGACATCAATGAAACATTTAGGGCTACAGTTTATTTGGATTATACAGGATTTCAACAGGCGATATACAATCTTTGTTTTGCTGTTCAATGGAGTATTTGGTGGAAGCTCAACGGGTTTTTACTCTATTCATTGGGACTCATTACGGCCACAATGTTATCTTTGTATACACTTCAACGTCGGGCTTTGATATCGACAAACGAGTATGTTTGGGTTTCGGTTCTGATTTTTGCTCCTTACACTTGGTATGTCCTTTTCATTCGTTCATTCGAAGACAAGATAATTTTCATGCTACTGCCGCCGTTCATTCTTTTGGCAAGAGCAATGTCTTGCAGATTTGTTGCATGGTCCCTGGGTGTATTAACAGGTCTGGTAGGTGTTCCTGGTATAATACTACCGGTGCTAGTCATTGATGCCTTGCAGTCGGGAGGAGAGAAGAGTTCCAATAATTTTCGCCGAGCGATCGTTGTGATTTCATTTTTCGGTTTCGGATTGATGCTTGCCATGATTCCTTATTTTCCTGATGCGTTAATTGGTTGGACGAGGAGGGCTGCCCTTGAAAATGGAGTTCCCCGTTGGTTTTCTGTGTGGCAGTTAATTGGAGGTGCGTATTCCCCCGGACTGAATAAGTTGATCATTGGTGGTCTATCTCTCTGGGTCTATGTTTTGAGTTGGCGCAGGAAGTTGAGTTTTGCGGCGGCAGTGGTAGTGCTGTTGTCCTTCCCGTTCTTTTTTTCTATTTCCATGGAAAGTCATCGACTCGTGCCGGTGCTCGTTATGTTGCCCCTTGCTTTTGAAACGGCGCGGGTTCGGGGCTGGTATTCTGCCGGGTGCTTTTGTTTTTTGCTTCTGTTTCTCATTGTGGACGTCAGGGATGACATGCTCTACAAATACCCGGCAACGCATGTGAAGTTAAAAACCGCGTTTTTGTGTGCTCCTGCAATAATGGGGTATGGACTGTTGTTCATGGAATACGTGGTTGGTGGCCGCAGGGATGTGAAGAGTTCAAGCGGTTGATAGATGCTTGATTGAAGGTATGCCAAATGTCAAATATGAGACACATTATACAAAGAATCACGCGGAAATTAAGATTAAAGAGGTATTCGATAGGTCTGCTTTCTGTCAAACCCGTTAGCGACGTGTTTGGTTTCGATAGGGGTACGCCTATTGATAGATTATATATTGAAAACTTTTTGGCTAAAAATAGAAAATGTATTCAAGGAAAAGTTCTTGAAGTAGCTGAGGCAACTTATACAGCGAAATTTGGAGACGACGTAAGCGTCAGTCAAATATTGAATTTTGATGAACCGAACAGTGATACAACGCTTAAAGGCGATTTGACTGACCCCCAGGGGCTGCCTTCATCCGTTTATGATTGCTTTATTTGCACGCAAACACTCAATTTTATTTATGACGTAAAATCTGCGATTATAGGATGCCGTAAACTTCTTGCGGATGGGGGTGTGTTTTTAGGAACGGTTGCAGGTTTGTCGCAAATATCAAGGTATGACATGGATCGATGGGGTGACTATTGGCGTTTTACCGATTTGTCCATCCGAAAGATGTTTGAAGAAGTATTCGGAGAAGGGCATGTGGAAGTGCAGATATATGGTAATGCCTTGGCTGCAAGTGCATTTATACAAGGATTAGCGGTTGAAGATATCCCTAAGGCCTCGAAACTTATGCAAGTGGACAAAAATTATCAAATCATCATTGGGATAAGAGCTGTCAAATGATGAAAATGCATGTCCTAGCCGTTAACCAATTAAAATGAACCGAATACCCAATGAAACCGCCTTCCAGGTATGATTTCTATGGCCTCTAGTTCTATACCCCTCGTCTCCATTTGTCTACCCAATCTGAATACCCGCCCTTTTTTGGAGGCACGGATGGCCTCGATTTTCGACCAGACCCTGCGGGACTGGGAACTGGTTGTATGTGATAGTTATTCGAGTGATGGGGCATGGGAATATTTTCAACAATTTCGTAATGATCCACGCGTGCAGCTGTCCCAGATTCCGCGGGAAGGTGTGTATGCAGGATGGAATGAGTGTTTGAAGCGCGCGCAAGGGCAGTATGTGTATGTTGCGACAAGCGATGATACTGCAAATCCGGATCTGTTGGAACGAATGGTCGGGGTGTTGGAAAAGCATCCCGATGTGGATCTGGTGGTTTGTAAGTTTGTGTTCATTGATCAAGCCGGGCTGGAAATGTCGCCCCCGCCATTTCCGCAAGTGGGCGCCTTTTATGATCCATGGCGGGATAAGGTGCATCGCCGCAATGGTTTGCTCGAGTTTCTGGTGCATGTGGGGTTGGACTGCCCTTCATGGACCTCAATTACCTCGGTGGTGATCCGGCGGCGTCTGATTGATAAAATTGGTTTTTTTCGGGCGGATTGCGGGACGTGCGCGGACCGATTGTGGGCGATGAAGGCTTGTTTGGTGACTGATACGCTTTCCATCCCTGACTGTTTGGCCACCTGGCGCCAGCACTCCATGCAGGCGTCGCGGCTTCGCCCATCCATCATGGATGTGAGGCGCAATTGGATGCTTTCTGCGGAAACATTGGCGGCCTGCGAGGACCGGTTACCAAATGAGTGGAAGAGGGATGTCCGGTGGCGTGAGAGAATCCTGAGGAATGTTAGGGGACAGTATTATAAACGCATCGGGTTAGATCGCTCAACGTTCCTAACCAAACCGTGGGCGTTCCTGCAGGGGTTGGCTTATGCGAGTCTCCACGAGCCAGGATATTTGAGGCGGAGGATTGCGACGGGACTGACCTGGAATCAGGATGATTTTGGCAATGAAGAGCATTATGTGAGGCAACTCATCCAAGATTGGCACGTTCCCTGGCCACCGGAGCCTTTAGTGGCGTGTTGAAAAACACTTGCGGGCATTCTTTCTTCAATGTGGGAGGGGCAGTCCCTGCCGCGACAGGCCCATATGAGCGCCTATAATGAACTATCGCCGCACGGAGTGCGCCTCCCACATTTGAGACATTTTTTTTCGACAGGCTGCTAGCAGAGAGTTGTTGAGTTGTCATTTTGATAAGTTGTTGTGTAATAATGCTCCGAGCTTTCATAATCTCCAATGAAACGAATGCAACCAATTCCCCAATTCCCCAAAATCGCCTTCATTATGCCTTCACTGGTGGACATGCTGCCCAGCGGGGTGACGACATTTGTGCGTCAAATGGCTGATGGGTTCTGTGAGTATGGGGATAGTTTCAGGGTAGTAGAGATTCCTCATGGGAATTATGAGCCAGAAGTGAGCGGAGCACAATGTAGGGCCGGTGTCCTCACCGGCATGGTCGGGAAGAGCGCGGCTGAGGACAGCCGCTACTACAAGAATCGAGAAGATAGTGAGAGCGGAGCACATGTAGGGCCGGTGACCCCACCGGCAACGGACGAAAGAGCGCCGCTGGGGACAGCGGCTACTACAGTTCATATAAAGCCTGTATCTCTATCTCTTTTTTGGGGTTACTTAAAACTCCTTTGGATAGACATCCGGCGGGTATGGGCGGTTCGCGGGCAATGCCGGCATCGTTTTATCCTTACCAATCAATTTGGATGCGAGACGCTTCCCGTTGCTCTCCGGTTGGTTTTTCCTCTTGCCCGAATTGTGGCAATCAGCCATACGCATCCTGGGAATGGGGCTGAGGCGAATCACTGGGTACGGCGTTGGGTCGAGCGGGCCTGCTATTGGAGCCTTAACGACATTCTCTACAATTCCGGATCTTCCCGGCGTGAATGGGCTGGCAAGTTGGGTCTTCCCTCGTCCAAGGGACGTGTTATACATCTTGGCACCGAACCTCCTGATTTGTCCATTCCTGATGATTATCCTTCCCGGCAGGAAGGGATTGTTGATTTCCTGTGTGTGGCCCGATTTGTGAGCTGGAAAGGGCAGGGGAGTCTTATTCGGGTATGGCGGGAGGTTATCAAGCGGGGTGAAAGATGCGCCCGACTGGTATTGATCGGTGATGGGCAATGTCTTGATGCGGTCCGACGGGATGCAGAGGAGGCTGGCCTCGGGTCCTGTGTGGTGTTCATGGGCGGGCGGCCCAATGCGGATCGATATTTCAATGCTGCTAATGTGGCAGTCCTATTGTCGTCAGAGCCTGAGGCCTTTGGGCTGACACTGCTTGAGGCCATGAGTCGTGAAAAACCGGTTTTGGCGAGCCGTATGGGGGGGATTCCTGAGATTGTTGTACATGAAGAGACGGGACTGCTGGTTAGTCCGAATGATTATGAAAAGGTGGCTGATGGCGTCTGTTATTTGACGTCCTCAGTAGTTGAACGACAGCGATTGGGTAAGAATGGGCGGCAACGATGGGAAGACTGCTTTACGGTTGAGCGGATGATTCGCAGATATGAGTCCTATTTCATGGATTTGGATATGAAGGGTAAACGATGAAAATAGGTTTCTTTACATCAATTGAAGGTTGGGGAGGGTCGGAGACATATCTGCTATCCCTGATGATAGGGATTCGGGATGCAGGACATGTGCCGGTGTTGTTTGGGGTTAAAGGTACTCGTCTATGGCGGGAAGCACACGACGCATGCATTGAGGGTATTTCCTGGAGAAACTGCAGTCCGTTGGCGGATTTATCGACAGGAGAACCTCCTTGTTTTGCGGATAGTGACAACAGGAAAACTGATAGGCTTTGCAAAATAATACGACGGCTAGTCCCTGATTGGGCCAAATTGTTAGCAGGTAATGTCGGGGAGGTGATGTATTTGAGGCGATTGTTTCGACAGTTTCCCGTTGATGTAATGCATATCAACTTGAATGGTTATGAAGTTGCCGGATTGGCGTGTCGCTTGAATGGTATTCCTTCTGTCGGCTGGCATTGCATAATGCCGTGTCGTGATCCAACACCCTTGAGACGCTGGCTGAATCGATGGACATGCTGGAGTTATACCATAATGGGGGGGATGTCTCAGGCATGCATTGATGCCTGGCGTGGGTTGAGTGGTTTGCCGTCTCGTCGATGTAGGATGGTGTGGAATGGAATCGACCTGTTAAAATACCAGACCGACAATCGTTCTGTGCGTTGTATTACTGAGCCGTTTTGTGTCTTGGCGGTTGGTAGATTGCACCCAATGAAGGGTTTCGATGTTCTAATCCAAGCGTTCGGCTTGTTGAATGACCAGCGGGTCAGATTGATCATTGCCGGGGATGGTTCAGATGAGAAAATGCTGAAGTCTCTTGCGTTTGAACAGGAATGTTCGTCATCGATTAGTTTTGTCGGGCACCGGGAGGATATGGAAACTCTGTACAAACAGGCTCATTGTTTGGTGTTGCCGTCTGTAAGTCATGAGAGTTTTGGCTTTGTATTGGCTGAGGCGATGGCGTTTGGATTGCCGCTTATAACGTCAGATTTTGGTCCCTTACCCGAGATCAATATTGATGGTGAAACTGGATTAGTGGTTCCGTCTGGAGATTCCCGGGCTTTAGCGTTGGCGATTCAACATCTTGTAGATCATCCTGAAGACTGCGCGCGGTTCGGTATTAACGGAATAAAACGTGCAAACGAGTGTTTCTCGAGAGAACGTATGATCGCAGCGATGGTGGATATTTATCAAGACCTGGCATAGAACTTCGTTGCTCATCTTCTCTTTTATAAGTTTCTTTATTTCCCATTAAGAGTGAAGTTTTATGCCCAGCATCACTGCGCCAGCCATCAAAATGCCAGCTAGGCCCAGCAGCCAAGGGCGGTATATCAGACCCAATGGGCCACAATAGAGCCAACTCAGGCACTCGCCCCAAATTAGTTGGCGATTCCGGGGAGTGGCGAAGGCCTCGCGCCAGGGAATGTCGGGAGTGGTGAGGATGGTGAGAGGTGAGATGTGAGACGTAAGATGTAAGGAGTGAGATGCGTGACGGGAGATGGAGAACGGGGGATCAGAATTTTTAACAGAAGGACACAAAGCACACAAAGAAGATGTTTCTTCCCCGCCTCCGGCGGAAACCAATTCTCTTCCCTTTGCGGTCTTCGCGGGCTTCTGTTCAAAACTCTTCTCTTTTCCCGTCTGGCAGAATGCCGGAAGGACGCCGGAGAGCAGCCAGCGGACGCGCGGGGCGTGGTAGTTGGAGGTGATGACCGTGATGGTGAGATGTTCCTCCTTCGCCAAGGCTACGGCGGACAAGGAGACGCGAGTCCCCGTGACTTTCGACTTTGGACTTTCGACTCTGGACTCTTCTTGTGGCTGCGGCTCACGCGAGGTTCGCCCTCCAAGTGCTTCGCACCTGTCTGCTGTTTGTAACTCGCGCGCGAGATACAAACAACTGGCCCAAGTGGTGCGGCAGTCGTCGGTGAGGACCTTGGGATGGGTGGGGAGGGTGGAGGCGATGGACCTGACGCGATCAGCGAGGTTGCTGTACTCTCCTCGATACTCCACCCCGGTGAGATAGATGATGGCTGGTGGTGGGCGGGATGTAAGGAGTTCACAGGCTAAGGCCGTTCGCTCCGGTGTGTGAGGTCCACCTGCGAAAACGATCATGATTGTGGTTGTTAAGTTGGTGAGCATGGGGAGCCGCCGCCTGCGGCGGCAGTTATCTGTTATTAGTTATTGTGGTGAGGATAGCATAGCGGGCGGAGTGGGGGGAAGGGGGTAAAGCAGGGAGTAGCGTGGAGCGCCGAGTGCCGAGTAGGATGAAGAGAGGAAGACTTCACCACCCGCCTGCAACGCTGTAGCACTGCGGGCAGGCTGATCTTCACTGATTCACGCTAATCCGGGAAAGATTTTGAACAGAAGCCCACAAAGCTCGCGAAGAAAACAATAAATGTTTTGCGATTTGTGCCGGCGCAAAGCCCTGCCCGCAATGCTTCGCCCGCCTGCATCGCTACGCGAAGCGTTGCGGGCAGGCATAGCGTTGCAGGCGGGTCGCGCCAACAAAAATCGCAAAACGGTTTTTCCCAGGAAATTGAAGACAATGTAGATGTGCGGAGCACAGGTGCTGTCTCTCAGGTGGCAGCC